>JACMJI010000302.1 GCA_014380705.1 Gorillibacterium sp.
CATTTAGGTGCCGAGTTGCCTCTACCTTTAACTGGTGCTTCCATACTCATATTATTATCCTCCCCTATCTGTCTAAAACCTACATCCATTATACGAAATAATGTGCCCGCCGTTTCATCATTTACGAATATTTTTATTGGAATGGGGCAAGACTGAGGAGAAGATTGCCTGTTATAGCCCAAATAGGAGGTTGCGAGTTTATATGAAAAATGGAATCGCTTTACTACTCATGTTCAGTTTGATGCTCGGTTTAGGCGTGCCTGTTATGGCAGCAGATGAGAAAAAGGTTCCGATGGCCGATTATGCGCCTAGTGCCAAGTCAGCTGTGTTAATTGACAGTGATACAGGAACCATTCTCTATGAAAAAGATAAAGACATAAAACTGCCCCCAGCTAGCATTACCAAAATCATGACACTGCTGCTCATCATGGAGGCCTTAGATCAAGGCAAGCTAACGTTAAATGAGAAAGTGCGGACAAGTGATTATGCAGCCTCTATGGGCGGATCGCAAATCTTCCTTCAATCAGGGGAAGAGATGAAAGTAGATGAGATGATCAAAGGAATTGCCATGGCCTCCGGTAATGATGCATCTGTTGCGATGGCTGAGAAGCTGGCAGGATCAGAAGAAGCTTTTGTCAATATGATGAACGAGAGAGCCAAGGAACTTGGGATGAAGAATACCCATTTTGTCAATTGCAACGGATTACCTGCGGACAATCATTACTCGTCTGCTTATGATATCGCCATCATGTCACGGGAGTTGCTCAAGCATCAGGAGGTTACAAAATACACGGGAGCTTATCAGGATTACCTTCGGAAAGACTCCGAGAAGCCTTTCTGGCTGGTCAATACGAATAAGCTGGTCCGTTTTTACCCGGGAGCAGATGGAATCAAGACAGGTTTTACAACGGAAGCCCGTTTTTGTCTATCAGCAACGGCAAAGCGAGATTCGCTAAGAGTGATTGGAGTGGTCATGGGTGAGCCTGACACCAAGACACGCAACGCCGAGGTTTCCCGATTATTTGATTTCGCGTTCTCGCAATATACTAGTTATCCGATTATTAAAAGCGGGGATCCTATCGGAACGCTTACAATTGATAAAGGTAAAGAAAATAGAGTTTCGTTGCAAGCAAAGCACCCTTATAGTGTTCTGTTAAAAAAAGGTGAGGCCAAGGGTGAAATCAGCTATAAGCTAATAGTTGATAAAACAATCACAGCACCCATTACAGCAGGGCAAAAAGTCGGTACTCTAGAAATTTACCGTAATAACAACAAGATCAACGAGATGAACGTGGAAAGTCCAGTGAATGTTCAAAAAGCGGGTTGGTGGACACTGTTCAAGCGGACATTCGCTGAGTTGACATCTTAATGTAATGAGCAATTCGAGGTGTTGAGGCACCAAAGCAGAAGTTTCTGGCTATGGTATTTTTGTCGTAGTTTGACGAGCAGGTTCTACTTTTGTTGGTTTACTTCTAGTTTTGTCGGCAAGGAAGGATATGGTTTTCTTTTGTAGAATTCAATGTTCATGTCAGGAAGGAGTGAACGGAATTTGAGTTTGCATATTGAAATCGAGAAGGGCAGCAGAAGAACACTTATTGTCCGCCTTGCCGGCGAGTTGGATCATCACTCTTCTGAAATCGTTAAACAAAAGATGGAAGAGGAATTGCTTCGGGATAACAGCATTAACGTTGTTTTGAGTTTGAAGGATCTAACCTTCATGGACAGCTCCGGGCTAGGGGTAATTCTTGGTCGCTACAAACATATAACGGGTAAGGGTGGCAGGATGGTCGTATGTGACGTTCATCCCTCTGTATATCGCTTGTTTGAACTATCTGGAATGTTCAAAATCATTACAATCCGTGACAACGAACGCCAGGCCATGTCCAGTTTGGAGGTTGTGTCATGAGAGATACGAACTATATGAAGCTGGAATTCGCAAGTCGTTCGGAGAATGAAGCCTTTGCACGCGTTGTGGTCGCCTCCTTCGCATCACAGCTCGATCCAGATATGAATGAGTTGACGGATATTAAGACGGTTGTATCCGAAGCCGTTACCAATGCGATTATTCATGGCTACGAGGGAAATCCAGATTGTGTGGTCACCATTACGGCTAAGATCGATGACGAAATGCTGTTCCTATCGATTCAGGATAGTGGCACGGGGATTGCTGATCCCGAACAAGCAAGGCAACCGCTTTTTACCTCAAAGCCGGAGCTTGAACGTTCAGGGATGGGTTTTACGATCATGGAGAATTTTATGGATAAAGTGGAGATCGAGACGGAGGTCGGCAGGGGCACGACCGTCCGGATGGCGAAGCGAATCGAATCAAAAAAAGCTCTTTATAACTAGGAGTCGGACCTATGAATGGGGACCTGAAGCATGCCTCCCAAAGCTATCTCGACGATAATGAAGTTAAACGTCTTATCGCTCTAAGTCAGTCGGGTGACACGATTGCCCGCGACACATTAGTCAATTGCAACATTAGACTTGTTTGGTCTGTTGTGCAGCGTTTCCTGAACCGGGGTTACGACGCTGAGGACTTGTTTCAAATTGGTTGTATAGGACTACTCAAATCAGTGGATAAATTTGATTTATCCTATGATGTTAAATTCTCCACCTATGCCGTGCCGATGATCATCGGTGAGATTCAACGCTTTCTGCGAGACGATGGAACGATTAAGGTGAGCCGTTCCTTGAAGGAGCTTGCTAATCGGGTGCGTAAAATAAAGGATGAGCTTTCTAAAACTTTATGTCGGCATCCGACGATTAAGGAAGTGGCGGAGGAGCTTGGGATTACACCTGAAGAAGTCGTCTTCGCGCAGGAGGCAAATAAGCCACCCTCTTCCATTCATGAAACGGTTTTTGAGAATGATGGGGATCCGATCACCCTTATGGATCAAATATCAGACGAATCACAGGATAAATGGTTTGACAAAATCGCACTAGATGAAGCGATTGAAACTTTGAGTGAACGGGAGCGACTGATTGTCTATTTACGGTATTTCCGCGATCAGACCCAATCTGAAGTAGCAGGTAGACTAGGTATATCCCAGGTGCAGGTTTCCCGTTTAGAGAAGAAGATTTTACAGTCGATCCGTGAACAGATTGCCCAGTAACTTACTTTACGCTGTACCGAAAATAGTTAAGATCGCCCTTCCTAGCCAATTTGGCCGAGTGAAGCGCGATCTTTTTTATTCATATCCTCCCCACCATTATTATGAAACGCAAGGAAGTATAATCCGTAGTATAAAAGGTCAATTAGGACTAGGAAAGTATGAAAGTATATAATGAGGCTAATATATAGCCGATTCGAACAATCGGGAGAGAATTCACATGGACGCAATAACAATTAATGAATGGAAAAATCAAATGCTGGTTTACAAATTCGCACTAGATGAAGTAAACACGAAACTGGAGATTTTAAATGAAGAATTTCAATTTATTCATAACTACAACCCTATTGAGCATTTGAAGTCCCGCCTTAAGAATCCGGAGAGCATTATGCTTAAGTTAAATCGTAAAAACCTCGATGTAACAATAGCCAATGCACGTGCGTATATTCATGACATCGCGGGTATTCGAATCATTTGTTCCTTTACAACAGATATTTATCAGATTGTTGATCTGCTTTCTCGACAAACGGATGTTAAAGTACTTATGATGAAGGATTATATTCAACACCCGAAGCCTAACGGTTACCGAAGTGTGCATATGCTTATTATGATTCCTGTTTTTCTCACCGATCGAGTCGAAGAGGTACCGGTAGAAATTCAAATTCGCACTGTCGCGATGGATTTCTGGGCAAGCTTGGAGCATAAAATCTACTATAAATATGCCAAAGAAATTCCGCTGCGAATAACGGAACAATTGAAGGAATCCGCGACGCTCATTGATGATCTGGACAGGCGTATGCTGGAATTAAACAAAGAGGTTCAATGTTATAAGGATTTGGCTCAGCTAGAGGCGGCCATTTCTAAATAAAAGGACGACACAAATCAGCTTCGGGGAATTATTAGGTACCAATTGTCAAGCTTACTTCATTGTGATAAGTTAAGAATAAACTTTTTACACGATTTATTAACGGGAAAACATCCTATTAATTCGTTGAGGAAACCTCAAATTTCTCAATTTAATAAGTATCCATGAGGGGAGAACAATGAGATGTATTTACATGGCACAAGTATCATCAATGAACATGAACATTTACAAATAGGTGGATGTGACACGACAGAACTTGCTGCGACTTTTGGAACTCCTCTATATGTAATGGACGAGGAACTGATCCGCAAGCGTTGCCGAGAATTTACACAAGCCTTTCGTGCTTCTGGTTTGAAATTTAAAGTAGCTTATGCAAGTAAAGCCTTCTGTGTTATGGCAATGTGTCGGCTTATTGATGAAGAAGGATTAGACCTTGACGTAGCCTCAGACGGGGAATTGTACACGGCGCTTCAAGCAGGCTTTCCTGCAGAACGCATTCATCTTCATGGCAGCAATAAAACCAGAAATGAACTTGAAATGGCTCTAGACGCTGGAATTGGTTGTATTGTCGTTGACAATTTAATGGAGCTTGAGCTTCTTGGTTTTCTTGCAACGGAGAGAAATAAGCTCGTTCATATTTTGTTGCGTGTTGCACCTGGTGTTGAAGCGCACACGCATGAATATATTACGACAGGTAATGAGGATACCAAATTTGGTTTTGATCTAGCTAGCGGCGCTGCTTTCCACGCAGTTAAGGAGGTAGCCAAATATCCAGTACTCAAGCTGCTAGGTATTCACTCTCACATTGGTTCGCAGATATTTGAAGTGGAAGGCTTTAAACTTGCGGTAGACAAGCTGGTCGAATTTGCATTACAAGTACGCAACGAAACCAAGATGGAATTCAAGGTTTTGAACCTGGGTGGCGGCTTCGGTATTCGCTATATCGAGGGGGACACCCCCCTTCCGGTTGCCGATTATATCCAGGCAATGACTCAGGATATCTACTCGGTATTTACTTCTCACCATTACCCGGTTCCAGAAATTCAGATAGAGCCAGGTCGGAGTATTGTCGGTGATGCAGGTACAACCCTTTACACAGTTGGTTCAATTAAGGAGATCCCAGGGGTTCGCAAATATGTATCGATTAACGGAGGGTTAACAGATAATCCTCGTCCTGCCTTGTATCAAGCTGAATATGAAGCCATGTTAGCTAATCGAGGCAATGACATCGACGTAGAGCTTGTAACGGTTGCCGGTAAATGCTGCGAAAGTGATACCTTGATCAGGGATACCCGTTTGCCAAAGGCGAATACAGGCGATCTTCTCGCTGTATCCTGCACAGGAGCCTATACGTACTCAATGGCCAGTAATTATAACCGCTATCGTCGACCCGCTGTCGTTTTTGTCAAAGATGGAACGGCTGAGTTAGTTGTTCGCCGCGAAACCTACACAGACTTGGTTGACCACGACGTGATCCCTGCAAGGCTGCGCAATGAAGCCGTCGAATGTCGAGGCTGATTTATGCTTGTTTGTGATTGCGACTTGTTCATAGTACAATGTAACGGTGAAAGAGCATCGATTCGTTTGAAACGCTGCCAACTATACCCAATTTGGAGGAATTTTTCATGAAAAAAGGAAGTATTAAGCTCGCTAAAGGTGGAGAAATCGTTCTTCAGTTTTTTCCGGAAGAAGCACCAAATACGGTTGCAAATTTCGAGAAGCTTGCTAATGAAGGTTTTTATAACGGACTGACGTTTCATCGCGTTATTCCTGGTTTTGTTGCTCAAGGGGGTTGCCCGCAGGGAACAGGTACGGGTGGTGCAGGCTATAACATCAAGTGCGAGACTGCAACGAATGTAAGCAAGCACGAGAGAGGCTATCTTTCCATGGCTCATGCTGGCAAGAATACAGGAAGCAGTCAGTTCTTTATTCTCTTCGAAGCACAGCCGCATTTAAATGGTGTTCATACCGTTTTCGCTAAAGTTATTAGTGGCATGGAGCTTGTGGATGCTATTAAAGCACAAGATAAGATGGAAGAAGTTAAAGTCTGGGACGAGGAATAGATTGTCCTTCTTTTAAAGGTCATAATTATTTAAACAGTCCCGGGCATCATGCGGGACTGTTTATTTGTTTATATGTTCGGTGGTCAGCAGAAACAATGGTTTTCCCTTGCATTTTAGCCATGTGAGGTGGTAAAATTCAATAATGGAAAAACAATTGAATATCCTTCGGGGCAGGGTGAGATTCCCTACCGGCGGTGTTCGTGAAGAAGCAGCTGCTTCTTCACGTCAGTCCGCGACCCGTACGAAACGGTGACAGTATTTATCGCCATCATTTCGTCCGGTGGATTCGGTGCAAGTCCGGAACCGACAGTTAAAGTCTGGATGAGAGAAGGAAGAGAGTGGTACCCTTTTGCTTGCACGCAGTTGTTCGTTTTTTCACTTGCGCATAGGGTGGGTAACGATTGTTGCCTTAAAGCCAATTCAGTCTCTATGTATACACGCCCCCTTTACGGACAGGGCTTTTTTTATTTATCGCAAGAAGTGTGGAGGACGTAATATGGATACTTTGAGTCACGAATATTATATGGATCTAGCTCTAAATCTGGCCAGGGCAACGAGTGGGCAGACAGATAGCAACCCTGCTGTCGGCTGTGTGATCGTAAAAGCTGGACGAATTATTGGTATGGGGGCACATCTCAAGAGAGGTACAGCCCATGCAGAGGTTCACGCCTTAAATATGGCTGGTAATGAAGCAGAAGGCGCTACTGCTTATGTAACACTTGAGCCTTGCAGTCATCATGGAAGGACACCTCCCTGTGCAGATCGGCTCGTTGCTGAGAAGGTTGCTCGTGTTGTTGTAGCGGCACTAGATCCAAACCCACTTGTTGCAGGACAAGGGATTGCCCGATTAACAGCAGAAGGTATCGATGTAATCGTTGGCGTTCGGACACAGGAAGCACTCGCTCTCAATGAGATGTTCAATAGATACATTGTGACCAAACGACCATATGTGACCTTGAAGACAGCCTCTACACTAGATGGACGTATCGCCACCAGCTCTGGAGATAGTAAATGGATTACAAATGCTCTTTCCCGTGATTATGTCCACCAGCTAAGGCATAACCATCAAGCGATTATGGTAGGAATAGGTACCATTCTTGCAGACGATCCTATGCTAACAACACGTCTAGAGGTTCCGGGCTTAGATCCCATTCGCGTAGTTGTCGATTCCACCTTGCGGCTTCCGCTCCATGCTCGGCTTTTTCATACAAAAAGTAAACAAGCACAAGTTATCATCTTTACGACGGCAAAAGCAGACCCAGTGAAACGCAAGCAGCTAGAGGCGCTTGGTGCTGAAGTGCTTCTAACAGGAAATGGCCCACAAGTAGATCTATCAAGGGCAATGGAATTACTTGGTGAACGAGAGATTGGCTCCGTTCTGCTTGAAGGCGGAGGACGACTAAATGGAGCCATGCTGGAAAGCCGACTCATCGATAAAATGGTTTTATTCTATGCTCCCAAAATTGTAGGAGGTCGAAACGCTCCGGCAAACTTCGATTTTGATGGTTTTAATCAAATGAGTCATGCACTTAAGCTCACCCGAACGCATGTTCAAATGTTTGGGGACGACATTTGTTTGACCGGGTATCCCGATTATGCGGCAAGTGTTGACATGGAGGTGGAAATCTAATGTTTACTGGCATTATTGAAGAAATCGGTGTTATGAAGAAAATTGCTCGACAAGGACATGCCATGGTGCTAACAATCGGAGCTAACCTCGTACTTGAGCAGCTTCGTATGGGTGATAGTATTGCGGTTAATGGGGTTTGCCTCACAGTGGTTGGCTTTGACAGCACAAGCGTGTCTATGGACGTCATGCCGGAAACGTATCGCAAAACAAACCTGGCAAACCTGTTGTCTGGTGGACGTGTGAATTTGGAACGGGCAATGGCTGTAGGCGGTCGTTATGGCGGGCACATTGTTCAAGGGCATGTAGATTCAACAGGCACAATCCGTTCTCGAGCATCTGAGGAGAATGCGGTTGTATACACCATTGAACCCGCTCGGCCTGAAATTATGAAATATATCGTCGGGCAAGGATCAATTGCCATTGATGGCATTAGTTTGACGGTCGTTCGTGTGGACGATTTGGTGGTCTCCGTATCGATCATTCCTCACACTTTAGCGGAGACGATTCTCGTTGACAAATATCCAGGGGATACAGTTAATGTCGAATGTGACATCTTAGGAAAGTACATTGAACGCCTCCTTCATTTCCAGGCGCCGGATGCCCCAGGCAAGAGAAAGAACAGCAGCCTATCCGCAAGCTTTTTAATGGAGAATGGCTTTATGTGAAATCAATAAGGGAGTGAGAAATCATGACAGAAAGCAATAAAGAAGAAGTCATCAAATTTAGCCCAATAGAGGAAGCTATATACGATCTTATGCTGGGTAAGATCATTATTGTCGTTGATGATGAGGACCGGGAAAATGAAGGTGATCTGATTGCTTTAGCTGACAAAGCAACGCCAGAAGTGATCAATTTCATGATTCGGGAAGCGAGGGGGCTTGTCTGTACTCCCATTACAGAGGAGCGCGCCAGAGAGTTAAATCTACGACCCATGGTTGAGAAGAATACGGATTTTCATGGCACAGCCTTCACAGTATCTGTAGATCATGCCTCCACAACCACAGGAATATCGGCTCATGAGCGTTCGAGGACGATTAAAGCCTTAATCGACCCCGAAGCCCAAGCGAATGACTTCCGTCGTCCAGGACATGTATTTCCTCTGATTGCTAAGAAGGGTGGTGTTCTTCGTCGCGCAGGACATACAGAAGCTGCTGTTGATTTGGCGCGAATGTGCGGATCCTCTCCTGCAGCCGTCATCTGTGAGATCATTAAGGAAGATGGTTCCATGGCACGCGTTCCTGATCTAGTTAAATTCTCCCTTAAACACAACTTAAAGCTGATTACCATTAAAGACTTAATCCGCTATCGCAATGAGAAGGAAAACCTTATTAAACGGGAAGTTGAGATTAAGCTTCCTACGGATGCGGGTATTTTTAAAGCGATCGCCTACACGAATGAG
>JACMJI010000303.1 GCA_014380705.1 Gorillibacterium sp.
AAGCTCAGAATCCGCAGAGACGTTCCAAAGGGAGGCATCATGGGTTTCATGGTCTGCACTTACACCAAGACGATCAAGCTCTGCTTTCAGGTTATCACGGTAGGTAATCCCTTCACGGATCTTCTGAACAAAGCTATCATGGTCAAAATTAGCGTTTGTAATGGTTGCAAACAAGCTTTCCATAATAAAACGATCCGCTACTTTTGTTGATACGCCCACTTCTCTGCCTTTATCTGAGAAGATCGCTATTCCTTTTAACGTGTAGATCAGAAGATCCTGCAGATTTGAAACCTCACTCGTCTTGCCACATACCCCTTTAATGGTACATCCTGTTCCTTTAGCAGCTTCCTGACATTGAAAACAAAACATGTCGCTCATCAATATTCCTCCTAATTATACGTTCGTTTTTCTATTGGTAAAAAGGTGAATCAGCAAAGCTTGCCATCAATACCAATTGTAACTTCCCGATAGGGAACAATGGTCTGTGCCGCTAACATCGCTTGCTTCACAGCCTGAACGATTCCGCCGCAGCATGGAACGACCATACGCACAACCGTGATACTGCGAACCGAATGAAGACTTAGAATCTCGGCGAGCTTCTCGGCGTAGTACGCGTTGTCGTCAAGCTTCGGGCAACCGATTACGGTGATATGATTGCGAATGAAATCCTTATGGAAGTCAGCATAGGCAAAGGCAGTGCAATCCGCAGCGATCAGCAGATTGCAATCATCGAAGTAAGGGTTGGCTGAGTTGACCAGATGTAGTTGAATCGGCCATTGTGCTAGCTCAGATGGCCGTTCGCTTACAGCAGTCGCTGGATTATGATTAGAGTTTGCCGCACTATATGCTGGTGCTGGAGCGCTGACTCCAGCAGGTACTGCTGCAGCATCGCGCTCAATCCGCCGCGCCATACTTCCTGGACAGCCACCGCCATGGCCCATGCCATGATCGTGTCCGCCAGAGGCATGTTGGGCACCAGCCGGTTTCTGTGGCTGAGTGGCGCCTGTGCCCCCCGCTGCAGCAGCAAGCTTCCTTGCAGCCATACGCTGCTGGACGGCTTCGTCGTCGTACTCAGCAGCTTCCCGCTGAATCATCTCGATGGCACCTGTCGGACACTCGGGCAGGCAATCTCCGAGGCCGTCACAATAGCTATCGCTCACCAGTTTAGCAACACCATTCACTAGCTCAATGGCTCCCTCGTGACAAGCTTCTACACATATTCCACAACCGTTGCACAGTTCTTCGTGTATAGTTATAATATTTCGTTTCATCATTTGATTGGTTCAACTCCTTCATACGTTCTTTACAGCTTAGTTTGATTGTAGTAGACTGTCGTCAAACAATCGGTAACGAATGTTACCTCTTGGATATTTTTATTAGGGGTGTATTATGAAAACAATTCCTGAAATTTTGCGGGGCTGCCTTTTCTTCAGTGGAAAAAGCACCAGTGAAATGACAATGCTGCTTGAACACTTGGTTTACTCAATCAAAGACTATCGCAAAAATGAATTGATCGCATCCGAAGGAGACCCCGCTGAACGCGTGGGAATTGTTCTGTGCGGGTCCGTAGAGGTACAGAAGATCCACCCCACAGGTAAGAACGTGACGATTGCCCAAATCTCTGAAGGGCAAACCTTTGGCGAAGCTGTTCTATTCAGCAAAGAAAATGTTTTCCCCGCAACGGTGATGGCCATCGATTCTAGTAAAGTAATGTTTATTAATAAACGTGAAATGCTGCGACTATTTACCTCAGATGCGGACATTCTCTCGCGATATATGGAGAATATTTCAGACAGACTGCTCTTGCTTAACCGTAAAATCGAAATTTTATCCTTGGGAACATTGCGTCGCCGGATCGTTTTTGACCTACTTAAGCTAGCGGTTAAACAGCATTCAGATACGATCAACCTTCCTTATAACAAACGGGTTTGGGCTGAACATCTCAATACAGCTAGGCCTTCTCTTTCGCGGGAAATCTGTTGTTTGCGTGATGAGGGTTTGATTGATTTTACCGGAAATAAAATTACTATCCTAAACCGAGAGGCGCTGGAGGGTATCCTTCGATAGTATGCAATCATTGCTAAAAGATATGGATTTGAAAAAATAGAACAATTCCGATGCTAGGCATAATCTGTGAAAATTCATGCTATCATCGTAATATTATGAGTTTATAAGGAGTGTTTGGAGATGTTTCATGAGTCACAATACGGGGAATCCCCAGAAGAAAGCTACGGTCTGCTACTCAAGCAGTTGCGTTCTCTCATCGAAGATGAAGTCGATTTAGTCGCTAACTTGGCCAACGCCTCAGCCCTGCTTGGGCAGTTCCTCCAGGATATTAACTGGGTCGGCTTTTATTTGTTGAAGGGTGGCGAATTAGTATTAGGCCCGTTTCAGGGACTGCCTGCTTGTGTGCGGATCCCTATGGGGAAGGGTGTATGTGGGACGGCTGCTCAGAGCCAAAGCACCATGCTGGTAGCCGATGTCCATCAGTTTCCGGGTCACATTGCCTGTGATGCTGCAAGCAATTCGGAGATTGTAATCCCGCTTTATCACAGCGAGGAACTGATCGGGGTTTTGGATATAGATAGCCCGCTTTTTAGCCGTTTTGATGAAAACGACAAGCGGTATCTGGAGCAGTTTTGTGAGATTCTCTCGCAGCACCTGGCGGAGTCAGCGCGCATAAGAAAAAACTAACCGCACCAAATAGCGCACATAAGGCTCCTCCACATTGACCTGTGAAGGAGCCTTATTTTTGCTTATATAACCCTGCTTTTTAGCGAGTCGTTCATGTCGGCATTCAGGTTATAATTTCAAATGCTCTTTAATACCAGCCACAATGGCGGCGGCAACTTTATCCTGAAAAGCTGGCTTATACATAAGCGCTTCTTCCGCCCGATTAGACAAATAGCCAACCTCTAGAAGAACGCCAGGCATCTCCGTTTTCTTGATCACGCGAAAATCTTCCTTGCGTACCTTATCATCTCGGAATCCCGTTGCCTCCACCAGATGCTTATGGATAATTCCCGCTAGTCCCTTGCTATAACTATTATAGTAATACGTTTGAGTACCGTTTGATTTGGAGGTAAAACTGTTGCCGTGAATGGAGACGAATACATTCGCGTTTAATTTGTTGGCAAAAGCCGCTCGATTATCTAGAGTTACAAAGGTATCATTCGAACGCGTCATATGGACCTCAATTAAGGGTTCTTTTTTGAGTAGCGCTTCTACTTTCTTGGCTATGGATAGGTTGAATGTTTTCTCAAACTTACCTGTTACGGACTTCGCTCCGGGGTCTCGATCACCGTGTCCTGCATCGATGACAACGATGTTTTTCTTCAAGGACGATTTCCTCAAGCTAATCAAAACCTGGCTATCCCTTAAATTTCTCTTTACCTCAAAAGCAGCCGGTCCCTCTGTCTCCAACACGACACGTATAGTCGACTTCTCAGGACTATTCATAGCATAACGAATATCAGTGACAAATGGATTGCTGGAAACAATAGTGCCCATAATCGCAGGGTCAGGCTCAGGAATGAACGTTCCAAAGTACAGGTTAGGTAAATCTATTACTACGCGATCAGGATTCTTCAAGGTAAAAACAGATGGTTTAATCGGTCCAGCAGCTTCAATAATAAACTGATCATCCATCATCCCCAAAAACATTAATTCGCTTGGGTCAATAGGCTCCGTCAACTCCGCTAACTCAACCTCAGAACCACCCGGCTCCATGATAGGTTGGACAATGCTATTCATTAATACCGCATTCTCAGTACTTTTCCAAGCGACCTTAAAACTAAATTTTTCCGCTAAAAAACGTATAGGCAGCATCGTAATCCCTGACTTAATGACTGGGGCAGCAGGGAATCTTACTTCTTCCCCATTAACATAACCAATTGTTGAATTGGCGCGCAGGACGACCGTAAGCCCGTCTTTAATGACGGTAACCTTGTCCCGATCCGACTTGTCCCACTTTAGATATGCACCAAGTGATTCGGTGATGACCCGCAGCGGCACCATCGTCGTACCCTTCGACTCGTAAGGTAAAACCGCAGGCTCTAGCTTTTCCCCATTTAGATATAACTGGACGGGCGTGTTCGCAGCGGCGTGAGTCATCGATGGCAGGAAGAATAATAGGACAGCTGTTAGTGACAGAAGAGCAACTACGATTTTTTTCATCTTCACCTCAACCAATCTGTAAGTACTTGTCACTTGCTGACGAATACTTTAGACGTCCATTTTTGGCAAAAGTTTCTCTAAATATAAAAATATTTTGAATATTCTGTTTCATCGATGGAATAAAGGGGTAATATATACATCGCCATAAACAAAAAAATATTCCAGCAGCACCCGAAAAGCAGGATGGTGTTGGAACACTTTTGCATTAGCGGGAACCCGATGAGCCTCACACAGATTCGCCATGGTTTAGTAGGCTCGTTCAAGACCAAGTAGCAATGAGTGTAGCAATTTTGTCGCAGCAGGGGCATGTTTACGTGTAAGCAAGCCTATTTCCTCTGCGGTCTGAATGTAGGGACCGTCCACCAGTTCATCAAGCCCATGTTGAATCAGTCGTTCAATATCAGACTCCTCCATCTCTAAATGAAATTGGAGCCCTATAGCATTCTCTCCATAGATAAAGGCCTGATTGCTGCACCCTTCGCTTGCGGCAAGTGGAATCGCCCCCTGCGGCAGTTCAAAGGTATCCCCATGCCAGTGAAAAACTGTTAATGATTCAGAGGTCCAGTGGTGAACAGGTTCAGCATCAAGTAACCCAGTTGGTTCATGATGAACATACCCAGCATCAAGTAACACCCGCGCTTCAGGCGTGAACTGGATAGGGTACCAGCCAATTTCCTTCACCTTGTTCTTAAGTACCTTGGCATCAAGCGCATCCGCCAATAGCTGTGCACCCAAACAAATACCTAGCACCTTCTTGTTCTGCTTCAAGGCTTCCCTGATTAACGCCTTTTCGGCAATTAACCACGGATAAGCCTCTTCCTCATAAATATTCATCGCACCACCCATCACAATCAACCAATCGAAGGAATCCACTGCCGGAAGCGTATCTCCCAAATAAAGTTTTGTTTTGCTCAGGTCGTGCCCCCGCTCTACTAACCAGCACTCAATTGCTCCAAGACCTTCATAGTCCATATGTAAAACCGCATGGATGTTCATCTTTCTTTTCCGCCTCCAAATCAAAAGAGTTAATCTTATCCACCCATCAAATCTACTATCAAAAAGTAGGATCAACCTTATCACAAACAAGTAAAATTCCTGCTTATTTAATAGTTTACCACCAAGGATATCCGCCTGTCTGCGTCCTTAGCATCTGTGCATTTTACCGATGCGGAATCAGAATGAACCGCGGCATGGAAGTCTGATAGAGTAAAAAATCCCCGTTTATGCAACGGGGACAAGTAGAGCATAAGTGAGTAAATGAAGCATACCTTGCAAAGCCGAATCCAAGCTTAAGCTAACTTAAATCTTTTGTTAAAAAGGATCCGTTACAACGTATGTTCTCCCATCGCACCATAGCGAGAGGAATTTCGCGAACCATGCCTGCAAAAGATAGCTTCAATATCGGCCACTTCAGCAGCATGATCATCGACTAATACTAATATATTCCCATCATTTACATAGCTATTATATTCCGCCGCTTCATGCTCAGGTATGCCCAGACCAACGAGTCCACCTACTAATCCACCTGCTCCTGCTCCAACGGCAGCCCCAGTTAATGCTGCTACAATAGGCCCCGCTGCCAGAAGCGGGCCAATTCCAGGAATAACTAATGCTCCGAGCCCTGCGAGCAGGCCAGTTACTCCACCTACAACACCACCCGTTGCCGCCCCTACCGCCACGCCTTCGGTCATCTTGGTGTCTGTTTCCGCCGCAATACTATCGACATCTTTGTTATCTTTTCCAATGATCGATATGTTATCCGAGTGAATACCTTGTGCTTTTAATGCGTTGATAGCTGAAACTGCCTCATGCTCTGTCTGAAAGACGCCAACGACCTTTTGTCCCATGATAATTCCTCCTGATATTTAATTTTTGGAAAAGGCAGCCTAACCCGCCACCACAGTCCTTTACCCAACTTAGACATAACGTTAAACATATTTTTTACTTTTTTAGAGTAACTAGCTTTGTTTCTAGTCTTACGAAAGATCTGATAAGCCACAAATATTGTAATTTTAGCTTGTAAAATTAGCAGGGTTTTTTCTTTCATTTTGATTATCCGACAGTTCATGTTTCTATCCATTATCAGGATTGACTTTTAGCAACTATTAATGTTAAATTGGAAAAAAATTCATTTTATGGAGCGTCTATTCAGGTGGTTAAATTAGTGAAGTCGCTTGAGGAATTAGCGAAAGCAATCGTAGACATTCCGTGGGTGAAGAATACATCGGGGGCTATTTTTATCGGGCTGCTGTTCGTGATTTGTATTCTTGTTTTTACCCGAGCCAAGAACGGGGCAGAGATTTCTATTTTTAAATTTATCGTTGTGAAGCCAGACAAATACCTCCAACAGCTCAAGGATTCACTTCGAGATATGAACGAAGACTCCAAGCAAAAAACACAAGTTATAAAAATTCTCAACCAAGTATCTGTTGAAGTGTCAAAAGCATTTGCCACAAAATCGATGAATGAGTTTGTTGAGATTAAAGAAGAGATTTATACCTATCTTTTGTACAGTATTGGAACCGTTCTGACTAAACAAAAGTCCAATACCCACAGAGTCGCCATTTTCGTTGATGATCAGAATGGGTATTTAAGAATACACAAAGGGATAGGGTACTCTAGCGATGGGAAGAAGAAGCTTCGATTAAGCATTAATAAATCAGCTGCAGGCGAGGTTTTTAGAACAGGCGAGCATTATTTGTGCGGAGATGTCATGAGTTCCGGAAATCTCTTTGCTCCGAACCCGAAAGCAACCAAATCAATAAATTCGCTAATGTGCATTCCCATAAAATGTGATAAAATTACATTAGGCGTACTTAGTATTGATGGGCAAGAGAAGGACTCTTTTACCAAAGATGATAAAGATTACTTGGACTATTTCGCGAATGCTCTCTCGTCTCTAATGTTTATTGAATATATTAATGAACACAGGGAGGTAGGTGATGGCAATGAGCAAGTCTACTTACAAGAAGACCTTGCATGACCAGTACCTCGATGGGAGCGTCACCACGAAGGATTACGTAGAAAAACTCTTAAACGGTAAAGAGGCAGACCGTACTCGTCGTAAAATCGAGAAGAAGATTACTGCCATAGTCGGAAAAGACTGGGTCCCATCAAGCAACTCATAATCGGTCATTCAATAACAAGGAGCTCTCCCCTATGGAGTTGCTCCTTTTTCATAACATGCTGGATTTTTATCTGTGAATCTTCGGCGATCAGGTTTATCCCATTAATTCATGTTTCATCTTCTCGACGAACCAGTTAAACTCAGCATCATTTTCATAGGCAGAGGGTTCTGTGATTTTAATGTCAATTGCTCCGCTCGGGAACAGGTCATCAATATATCTCGGAAAAAGATGTACATGTAAATGCGGCATAGTGTTCCCGTGAATTTCATAATTGATTTTCACAGAGCCCGTCACCTTATGCAGTACTTTGGCAGCTAATTGTACATCTCCCATAAAGTTCGCCATATCTTCTGGTGGCATATCATAAAAGTGATTCGAATGCTTTTTACTCAAAACATGACATTTGCCGAAGAGACGTCCTTGTGCCTTCTTACTGCATTCCACCCATGAATGTTGAAGTTCTATGATCGTAACGATATCACCCGAACCTTGTTCATTCTGGCATACGGGACAAAACTCCTCGCTAACCATTTTCATATAACCCACATAATTATGATGGAAACTCCCAGCCTTCTTAAGATTTGAGGGTCCAATCGCCATTTGCCAAATTGGATTTCCAAGCTTATCGGTTAGTGAAGTATCGATATCTTCAAACCCAAATTTTCGGTAGACATGCTTTGCTGGGACACCAGGCATATAGTCATCGGAATAGGTTTCCACTGTTATTTCTTTTTTCCAATCCAGTTGATTTAAGGCACATTTAAGTAGTTTAGATCCGACACCTTTATTACGATGTTTCTCAAATACACCGAACCAAGTTATGCGATTATCATTCTTTGAAAAACCTATGATCCCCATACAGCGATTCGATACATAATCAACTGCCATGAAAGCCTCATATTTGTTGATTTTTGCTTGCATATACTCGTGAAACTCCCGATCATTAGCCATGTCCGGTGCACGAAATACCTCCGCCACATCCGCAGCTAATTCAAGCCAATTCCGAACATCCTCGAATGTTACATGTCTGATCAACATAATCCGCTGCATCCTTTCCTTACTCTTTAATGTTTCTATAAGCCTTATTCGCCATGGTTTAGCTTGAACTTCCCGCATCATAAACAACAAATCTATCATAGTATTCTACCAATATTTTGAAAACGATAGTAGAGGACATAGCCCCATCGAGCTCGGCAAAATCGTAAGATCGGATATCCTTTTGTAAGATCGTCTATCGCAGGAAATAGATTTCCATGTATGATAAAGAAGAGGAGTCCTGGCCGAAATCTCTAATCCAAATTCACGTAGTTAAAGCGTGATTCACTGGGGCTTCAATCGACTCCCCCGTAAGCTTCAGACAAGGAAGTGGACAGATGCGTACCTTCTTATCCAATATGTCGATCCTGCATCGATTCCTATTACTATTTGTTCTATTTGTCGTCATTCCTGTTATCTTCTTGTACCTCTACATTACCTATAACGTTTCGACGATTACGGAGAAGCAGGTTGGCAAGGCGCTCCTTGAGCTAGTGAAAACCAACCATGTGACGCTGGATCGTTCCATGGCGCATGTTGAAGACTCGATGAACAAAATGATGCTATCCACGGAAATCCAAGCGATCGTCAACGGGCCCTCGGGTTCCTTATATGAACGCGTTCGCCATTATGCTGAGCTTGATAAGATGCTGGCACTTACCAATCAATCGGCGACCTCCATCTTTTATTCACTCATACTCGAGGATAACAACCGGCAGTTCTCTTTTATCCCCGGAACCGAAATTCAGGCGCGCGGCGTCTTCTTCTCAACTGATATTTCATCACAATCGTGGTACCGCTCCGCTTATAATGCGAAGGGAAAAGGCGTGCTAAGCCTGATCTCCTCCCTCGGTCAAACTGAAGGACAAGTGCAAAGCCTGGCCATGGTCAAGCAAATGAACAGTATTTGGAATGGAAATACTCCTACGCCTGGTTATTTGATCGTCAGCGGCATGGAGAATCTTCTTAAGAAAGATATGGCCCCGGTGAACATCTCCAAGGAGGGACAACTGCTTCTACTGAATGCAGACAATCAGGTCGTCTCTTTATCGGACCGCTTCCCGCTGGGAGCCTCCTTCATCCTGCCTTTGAATGTCTCTTCAGCTTCCGAAGGCGTTTTCCAGGTCAAGGACGAGGACAAAAACTGGCTGTACGCCGTGCATCGCAGCCCGGACAGTGGAACCACCCTGCTATATCGGACGCCTTTAACTGCCATTATCGGAGAGCATGTCGCCGTCAACCGATTCGTATCGGTGTCCATGCTGTTCTATTTTCTGATGCTCATCATCGTGAATATATCCTTTATCCGTTCCCTTATCCGCCCCATTTCTCGGCTCGCCCGCCTCAGCAACTCCTATGAGCCTGGTAAACCGCTGACCCTGGCGCGGGAATCCAACAAATCACGGGACGAGATCGCCATTCTGAACAACCGATTCATGGATATGATGCATCGGTTGAACCAAACCATTCATGACAAATACACGCTAGAAATCAAGCAACGCGAAGCGGAGCTTGCGATTCTCCACTCCCAGATCAATCCACATCTGCTGTACAATACGCTGGAATCCATCTATTGGCGGATGATCGTTGATGGTAACACGGAAAATGCCGAGATGGTGATGGACCTGTCCCTCGTCATGCGAATTGGACTCAGCCGGGGAAAAGAACTGATCACGATCGGGGAAGAGCTGCAGCACGCAGAAGCTTATGTTCGGCTCCAGCTCAAGCGCCACGAGTATGCCTTCGGGGTACTTTGGGAGGTGGCGGAATCGGCCAAGGATTTACTGATTCCCAAGGTGGTCCTCCAACCGTTAATTGAGAATGCTATTGTCCACGGCATCCGCCGGATGCAAGAAGATGGACAGCTAAGCATCTCCATCAAGAGAGTAGAGGACGAATTGTATGTGACCGTCGAGGACAACGGCTTCAAAACCATCGCCGCCGAGACGATCCGCGATATCGTAGATGGTCGAAAAACGGATGTTGGTTACGGCATCCGCAATGTCCACAAGCGTATCCAGCTGCATTTTGGAGAAAATTATGGACTATCCTACGAGGACCGGGAAGGTGGCGGCATCCGGGCGATTATCCATCTCCCGGCAGTGCTTCCTACAGCGAATGGGAACAGGAGGGACAACGATGCATAACATATTGGTTGTTGACGACGAAATTATGGTGTGCCGGGGAATTTCATTGATTCTCAGTCAATCCGCACTACCTCTTGGAGATATCTTTATCGCCCAGAACGGGTTTGAAGCGCTGGACCTGATCCGGCTTGAGCGAATCGACCTTGTCATCACAGACATCCAGATGGAACAGATGAACGGTATTGAGCTGATGGAAACTATTTTTCTAGAAAATCCTGCGATTCCCGTCCTGGTGCTGTCCGCCCATGGCGAATTCGAGTACGCACAAAAAGCGATGAAATTCGGAGCGAGGGAATATATCGTCAAGCCAGTCCGGCCTGATCATCTGATCGACGTCGTTGGCAAAGCGTTGCAGGACCGAGATACAAAGCTTCGCTCGGTGGAAAAAGAGGAGCTGGTCCGAAAATTCCATTTACAGGAGAAGGCCTCTGGGGGTCCCGGTGCAATTCTGCCTGAATTGGTGTTCCAAGGTACGGATGAGCGGGAAGCGCTGGAACTCCTTGCCGGTCTCGGCTACCGGGAGCTGGAAGAACGGTTCAGCTTGCTATTGGTTAAGCCTGACCTGAAAAAGGGTGGGCGAACAGATGCCCTCATCACCTCCCTGCGCGACCGGAATCTGATGAAATACGCTTGTCGCAATGTGGTGGAGGAAACCGTCAAGGAGTGGAAGCCCTTTGTGTTCGATCTATCGACGGGATACCTAGCGGCAATTCTGCAGTTGAGTGAACAGGACGCCCAATGTGCTGCTGAAGGAAGCCGCGCTGCCACGATTGCGCAAAAGGTTCATAACAACCTGGCAGAATACTTAAACGTGGACAATGTCATCGGGATCAGCTGTGTGGGTGTCGGTGTTGGAAGCTGGCCGGAGCTCTATCGCGATGCCGAACGTGCACTCAATTGGCATCAGTTCCATGCCGACCACTATGTGTTTTATTCCGGGGATTTTGCTCTCTCTGCTGTTCCGTCGGAGGATGTCCAAGCGGACGTCCCACTTGATAAATACGAAGATGCAAAACGCAAAAGCGATGTCCGGAGGGTAATCAGCGAAGCCAAGGCCTACATCGACCAGAACTTCCGGACCAAGGGGTTGAAGCTGCAGGACATCGCCGGAACTGTTCACCTCAGCCCCAATTATCTGTGCTACCTATTTAAGAAGGATCTTGGTATCAACATGTGGGATTATGTAACGGAGTGCCGCATGGAAGA
>JACMJI010000304.1 GCA_014380705.1 Gorillibacterium sp.
ATGCTTTTACACTGAAACGGATGCTAACAAACGCTCTAGTCTGTTTCATGAGCAAAATGGTATCCCGTCTTGGAATGTATCTCAATTTCCGTTTTTTTGCTCAGGCTATGAAAATAAAGTGCCTTGTCAGTAATTGGAGATGTTGGGGGAAGGCAATCTTCCCCCTTCTTCTAGTATGCATGTATAGCTGTGACCCTCCTGGAGATCATAGGCTTGTCTATGAAAATCAATCGGATAAGTACCTTCTATATCATTATGATCTTAACGATTCCTTACCAAAGAATTCACCTTTTTCGGAGATGCGATTATTTTACAAAGACGATCTGAATAGAGATTCGTCAGATGTTCTCAATTATTTCAAGCTTATAAAACCTTACCAGAAGAAGGTGGTAAGTACTGGTAGTGGGAAGTGGAATGGTTTGTTTGAGAGAAGTTTAGATAAAAAATTGCGCTTATATATATTGGATTTTAAGTTAGTTGAACGCACTCCATGGGATTCTGTAAGAAAGAACAAGTTATATGAAGCAAAGTACGAGCTAACATTAGACTCTTTAGAGAAAGTGAAATGGATTATAATGGGTAAAAAAACTAGAGATTAATAATTAAAGCTTAACTATTCTAGTTGAAGTTTAGAAGAAATGTAACATAGAGTTTTTGAAGTGTATAATGTGTTGGAAGAAATCTTTTATCTGTTATTCCAAGCAAGTCTTTTGTAAAATTCGTACAGTTGGGGTGGCTAATGCCTAAAAAAACCTATCATTACTTACGTCCCGACCGCAGGGAGGACCGATAGAAAACAATGGTGTATAGACTGAGCCAACTTATCATAGTCATCCACCTTGTGGGGCTTCTTGATGAAGCAATTGGCTCCTAATTCGTAGGCCTTCTGCACGTCTTCAGAACTTTCACTAGTCGATAACATGACCGTTGGCACATGCTTAAATTGCTGTTTTGACCGGATTTCTTTTAATGTCTCAAAGCCATCCATAACCGGCATATTGACATCGAGTATAACAATATTCACTTTTGGACTGCTACTTGAGGCAATGCACTCTAAGGCTTCCTGGCCATTTTCAGCCTCCTTGATAAGCACTTTTTGAATGTGGCGTTCAAGAGCTTGTCGAATGAAAAAACGGTCGTCCTCATCGTCGTCAGTAACTAAAATAAGTGTTTGATTCATGGGTCGTAGTGCTAATTATTTGGCGGTTAGCATATTAACACGAAAAAGCCCCGGATGGCTTAAAGCTATCAATCCGGGGCACCGCACGGTTGTACGTGGATTAGCTTATCCCTGGCCGGTTGGTCCTCACCAGAGCCGGTTTCCGTTTCAGCTAATAACATCAGGGAAGTTTTTCCCGTAAATATTGCATAAGGGCTTCTTGCCCTGCTTTTAGATCTTCATACTGACGTTGAGTGGACAATGTCAACTCGACCATCCCTTTAGCAATGCTATCTGCTTTCTGATCAGCACGTACAGATAATTCCAAAATCTGGCCCTGTCCCTCAACAAGTCGATCCACCTTTTGAAGTACATCAGCGATAAGTGGTTCTATTTGGTCGAGCCTACGGTCTGGTGTCATATTGGTTACACAGCTTTTTTATTCTGTTTACGGGTTGGCTTGGGCTGAGCGTGGCCTATCAGTTTTGTATCGAATAATGGCTTGTCCTGTTCTGAGTCGGCAATATACACAGCAGCATCAAACAGGGCATATTTCTTACCATTGGCATCTGCTTTCCAAGCAATTTGGGCATTCACAGCGTAGATGTTTGTACTACCTGATTTGACTATATCAACTGCTTTTTTTACTCGGAGGTAATTAGTGCAACGAAATATTGTGGTCCTATGCATACCCATAGCTTCAGCTAACGCTTCTTGACTGACTACCAGAGCGTTTCTCCTGTCCATATGTTGAAGTAACCATACAAAGACCTTTACGGCCGTCGGGTTCTCTCCGGTCATTTCAATTATCAAGTCGAGTTTGTCAACATAGAGCTGCACAAACTTATCATTTACTAGTTCAACCTCACCGGTATGATAGTTGGTGATCTCCTTCTCATGTGCCATAACCCATGTTGCATAAGGTGAAACATAGCTGCATCATTTCAGCATGATAACAACGTTTTCAAACTACACTATGTTGCAAGTCTGCACAAATATGTAGTTTGAAAACAGCAATATGATGAAAACATGTTGCACCAGCTGTGCAACATGCATGTTGCACAGTGTGCAACATGTTTTTTTCTAACTATTTGGTAATCAATATGTTATGTACTACCTCCTTCTGTATCTCCTAATACATACTTTTTCAGCGTCGCAGACTCCGCTTTTTTAATCGGATGTGTGTGTAGTGAATGGGGCTGCCGCCCCAAACCCCGCAGGTTTTTTTCAGGCATTAGCCACCCCAACTGTACGCCTTACCAGCTACAGACTCCGACCCTCTTCTCGGCTTTGTCGTAGCTTGGGCTTAAGTTCTTCCTGTTTGATCTGCTCGATCCGTTGGTTGACCAGCTCCCGTACGGACTTCCCCTCGAACTGATCGGTGGTCAGGTTGATCTGTACCCCACTCTTGGGCTCGACCACCAGGCTGGTTTTACCTTCGGGGGTTTGACTAAACTCGTAACCCCGTCTTTCCATGTTCTGCCGTAGCTGCTGGCCAATCTGGTTAACATCACTGGTGGTGATACCTTGCACACTTTGCACCAGGTCTTTTTCAATTTGAGGTAGTACCCGCTCGCGCACTTTTTGGGCCATTTGTTGGCTCCACTCAGGATCTAACCGTTTTTCGTCCGACAGCACGGCCACCTTCTCGATTAACTCAGTGGCTTGATCCAATTGCTGACCCGCTTTCTGGGCTTTCTCGAAATTAGCCTGTTTTAGGCCCTCTGACGAGTCCAATCGCTGTTGGAGCACTTTTGCCTGTTCTTTGGCTGTGACGTTGGCTACGGCCGCATTTTGGGCTTTCTGAGCCGCTTGCTGCACTTCGGCGAGTCGGCGGTTGTACTCAGCGTTGATTTGAGCTTCCTGTTGCTGCCTCCAGCGTTCCAGATTGAGCAAATCCATCACGTCCGGCTTATTGATCCGTAACGGTTCTTGCTGTTGTTGTACAGGGGTTAACTCTCTTTGGATTTCTTGCCGTTGGGCCTGCTGAAGGCCATAAATGTGTTTCATCTCCACGTGCTGCGCTCGGCTCCCTTCAACTCCCCTTTCCAATCCGAACGGTTTCATTGCCTGAGCGTAGTCGGTTTGGAGCTGGCGCAGGGTCTTGGGATTGAATAACTCCTTGGCACAAAGTCGCCCGTCGGCTGTGATCGGCACCACGAGGGCGTGAATGTGGGGGGTCTTCTCGTCCTGGTGCAGGGTGAAAGCCACCAGGTTGGACCCGTACTGGCGTTGCATGAAAGCCAGATTAGCCCGTACCCATTCGCCGTTTCGATAGTCGCCCGTAGCCTGGCCACTCTGATCGCGTTGGAACCGCTCGGGGCTGGCCGTAAGAATGAACTCCATGCCCTTGACGGCATCCTGGCGCATCTTGGTAATGCCGGCATCGTGCAAGCGCTCCTCGATGGCGGGGGCCAGCTGAGTATGGGTGTTGACGTACTCTTGGTTAAGGTACTGGCGGGTAGTATCTGCGTTGGGAACCTGAGCGTGACGGTAGTTGTGGTCGGACTTCCCGTTGATGCTTCCGGCTCCCTTCACTTTAGCGACTCGGCAAATAGCTTTCATTTTTTTACCCCTTTTATTTACCCATCTCCCGGAGGGCGCACCTTTGCCCCCGCTGACCTGACCGTAGGGAGGGGTCAGTGGGGGCAAAGTATAGTGCGTTATACTTGTTTCAAAGTAGCTAAGCGCAAAAACCTACTTGATTGTGATATTTTACGTAAAGTAAAACCTTTCGTTATTGTTTAAAGTATAAGAGAAGTATCACTATAGAGTTACTCAACTTATGAAAAAGCAATCACTTTTACTACCATCAGCTTTAGCTACGATGCTGTTCTTATTTTCCGTGGTGAGTTGTCGTGAGGTAGACCCTGTCCAACCAAAGCCTAAGAATCGAGGAGCTAGATCATTAGCAGGGTCAAATATCTCATATGGTACATGGAGCTCGTCACTCACTAGCGGTCAACGAGGATGGATTCAACTCACTGCGAACCAAATGGGTGAATCAGACACACAAATTATTGAGTATGATCTGTATTCAATAGAGACGACTGTAGGACAAGATTTGCGTGATAGAGGATTGAGCGATGAGATGAGCCCAAGCAACCCCTTCTATTGTTACATAGTTGCTTTGTACAGTGAGTATGTTTACCGTTCGTATGGTGCTTACACACCAAAAGGGTGGATAACTCAAACAGTAAATAATGATGGACCTGGGATCAATGATAATTCCATTGATTACAACTATAATGTTGGAATACAGTATGTGCAAACTAGTACTGATCCGGATTTATTCACGTATATGTTTATCAACGGAACTCGATTCATGGTTCCTGGCGCTGTTTTGTTGCGGACTTATTATGATGTCAAAGTTTATCGAAACCCATTTGGAAGCCAGGGATCATTCACTTTGCCAGGTGGGTCGAGACAAACTGGTTCAATTTATTTAGACCCTAGTGAGGAAAATGATCTGGACTTACTCAAACATGAGTTTGGTCATATACTACAGGCAGAAGCATTAGGGCGATTTTGTTATTACAATGTAATTGCTTACCAGAGTATTGATAGTGCTCAAAGAGATGGAGTGGG
>JACMJI010000305.1 GCA_014380705.1 Gorillibacterium sp.
ATAAAGCCTGTATTCAATTATTAGCGGAGCATTTTGTTATCCAAACCATAGAAGAGCACGCAAGGCAGGAATCGGTGGATGGTACGATTAAGTTTTTGTTCCAGCTGGAGGACGATAATCTGATTGAAACTGTACTGATGAGAAATAAATTTGGCTTATCCGTATGCGTAACAACTCAGGTAGGCTGTAATATAGGGTGCAGCTTTTGCGCGAGCGGGCTGTTAACCAAGAAAAGGGATTTAACCAGTGGCGAAATGGTGGAGCAGCTGCTAAAGGTTGGGCAGCATCTTGATCAGACCCAGTCGGGTGAACAGGTGACGCATGTCGTCGTTATGGGGATCGGTGAACCCTTTGACAATTTTGATCAGCTGGTTGATTTTATTACGATTATTAAGGAACGCAAAGGACTGGCTATTGCAGCTAAACGCATTACCGTATCGACCAGTGGACTCGCGGATAAAATAATTAATTTTGCTGACACCGATCTAAATGTTAATCTGGCCATCTCCTTACACGCATCCAACAATGAGCTTCGAACACAGATCATGAGAATCAATCGTGCTTTCCCGATTGAGAAGGTCATGAAAGCCGTGACCTACTATTTAGAGAAGACGAAGCGGAAAGTAACCCTTGAATATATTATGCTTAAGGATCTGAACGACCAGAGAATACATGCGTTGGAGCTTGGGGAGCTTATTGGCGATAATCGGAAGCTTGTCAATGTAAACCTCATCCCCTACAACCCGGTTGAGGATCATCCCCAATATCAGCGAAGTGAGAATGAAGTGGTACTAGCCTTTTACGATGCGCTCAAGAAGCAGAAAATTCAATGTAATGTGCGACTTGAGCACGGGTCCGATATTGATGCCGCTTGCGGGCAACTAAGAAGTAAACAAATGAACAACAAGACGACTACTTAATATTGATCCGCTACAAGAAGCTCAGCTCAAGAAAAAAAGCATGAACTCAGTATCTCTACACTGAGTTCATGCTTTTAACTCTATCGGAATGGATAACTATGATATAAGGTTCATTCTAAGCAAATTAAACGACTACTACTTCTTCGACTTCATCATGAATAACTTTGATCTGAATCATGACGGTAGTAGGGTCTGTCAATACTTCAATACCATCCTGGAAAATCAAGTCGGATACCAGAAGGTGGTCGCCGATCGCGAGGCCGCTAATATCTACTTCCATTGAAGTCGGCAGATCTTTAGGCATACAGCGAACTTCGACTTCATACAAGTCTACTTGCAATACACCACCAGCCTTAATGCCAATAGCATCTCCTGCAAAATGAATGGCAACTTTGCTATCCATGCTTTCGGTCATGTTAACATGGTGGAAATCGATATGAAGGATCTTGCCCGAC
Source organism: Gorillibacterium sp. (assembly GCA_014380705.1). Next base: position 1,376 of record JACMJI010000305.1, read on the forward strand.
ATGGAATCCTTTTGAATGTGTTGAATAATAACGGGAGTCACTTTCGAATCAGACGTCTTGCCTTGTAGAATAGCACGTGGATTCTTCTTAAGAATCTCGATTATTTCTTTCTCATTCACTTCTAAGGACAAAGTATCTTTACCAATCCCATACAACACTGCCGGGATATGTCCCTGTTTTCTTGCTTGCTTGATGTGGGACTTTGTCCCACCAGTGCGCTCGTTTAATTGAATAAATATACCCATTTTTTTGTTCCCGCTCTCTTATGACCATAAATTCTTGTCAGATCAATTATAACATGACCATAGAATCTAGTCAAACTAGCCAATTCTTACGTTTCGTATTCCATAAAAGGATCAGGGATTTCAATCTGGTAAGCCTCAGCATCACTAACTCCAACAGAAAGCACCGCTCGCCCATTCCCTAAGCGGATAATCCCACCACTAAAAATAACATCCACTAGGTCTGGTCGTTTGCCTGGTCCTATTGGAAAATCACTTCTTGTAGCAATGATTTTAACAGGTGTTTTTTCAAAGGTCTCGGGGTTTAAGGAAAAGACCATTGAATAATAGTGTTTTTTCCATGATGAATCAAAGCAGGCGATATGCCCAAGAACCCCTATATGGCCATTGTTCAATAAATGGGCTTCATTGGCTCCGCCCCATTCCTCGGGGACAAATTGATCTCCAAGCATTTCTGCATTGATGAAGGTTTGCTCATTAAGCATCTCTAGCGAATCGATGATTGTAAACCCGATTTGCCCTCTACCGCCTTTTTCACCTTGCGGCCTAGTAAAGACACCTATAAGACCATCCGCAAGCTCAATTAGTCGAATATCCTTCATCGTTCCGGGACCGGATGAGAAGTGGCATAATTCATCGATTTCGAACCCGCGATAAAATTGAGTGACCCAGGATATGATTTTATTGGGGTTATCCGCTGCAGTAATGACTTCAACGCCGCCAATAATTAATTCACCCTTGATAATCGCTTGGCACGGATCTTGAAGATTATAGGTATGTGTATGAGCACGAGGACTCCATCCATGATTATCACTTGTAAAAAAGAAGACTTGAGAGAACTCACTATCACGCTCCTCAACTCTTCCTAGTAGGACTTCCTCATTTCCGTAGCGAAATGGGGCAGTTATATTATAGACATCTCGATATCCTACGCCAGAAAACATTAGCTTTACCACTTTCGTTTGACGTGGGTTCGCATAAAAAGTATCCAAAAGCTGTTTACATGTTTGCGTTAGGATCGGCTTTGTGATCACTATCATCCTCCTGATGCTCAACTGGTTCACTTATCAACACTTGATTAGGTTCATTTTCTTCCATTCTAATGAGTTGTCCCGGTTGGACGTCAAAATATAGACACAGCTTCAGAAGTAAGTCTCTGGGGTACTGTACCATCTCATCCTTATACATGCGTCGAATCGAATCAAAATGGTAATTGACATCCTTTGCAAGCTTGCGAATGGATAATCTGGGATCGTGATTTTCCATGACATTCTTTAAATTACTGCGTATGACTGGCATACATCCACCTCCTACATCCATTAATATATAGGGAGAACAGGGGAGAGTCAATAATTGACAAGATAAAATGGTCGTGCTATAGTGGGAACAGGAATATTTTTGAATTTTCAGACAATTTAATACACTTATCTAAAAGAAATAGAGCCCTCTTTATTTTCTTTTTTTTTTGCTTAAAAATCATTTTTCCAATGGAGGCTCTTTAATTGAACAATAAAAACAGCAACCGGAATATCGTTTTCCTAGGAACCAGCTTGCCAAGAGAATGTGGCATTGCGACATTTACCCAGGATTTATTAGATCAATTTGCACACATGGAGGGCTTCAATAAACCTCGGATCATTGCCGTCAACGATAACGAAACTTACAACTATAGCGAGCAAGTGATGCGGGAGATTGATCAACAAAAGCTGTCGGATTATATGGAAACAGCTGATTTTCTTAACTCTTCCGACGTTGACTTTTTGGTTATTCAGCATGAATTTGGTATTTATGGCGGAGAAAGCGGAGAATATCTGATTCCTTTCGTCGAGAGACTGAATATTCCTTATCTGGTTATTTTCCATACGGTCTTAACGAACCCTTCGATTAAACAGCGACACATCATGAAACGACTTGCTGCACAAAGTGTTAAGGTCGTAACGATGGCTGAGTCTACTGTAAAAAACTTGATTTCGATCTATGGAATAGATGCAACGAAGGTTGCCTTCATTCACCATGGCGTGCCTTATGTCAAAACAGGATCTAGATCTATGCTTAAAGAACAATATGGCTATACGAATCGTAAAATTTTGTCCACCTTTGGTTTCTTAAGCCCCGGTAAAGGCATTGAATTTAGCATTGAGGCGATGCGTGGAGTGGTTAAACAGCATCCCGATGCTCTCTACATCGTTTGGGGGAAAACACATCCGGTCGTCAAAAAAGAAACGGGC
>JACMJI010000306.1 GCA_014380705.1 Gorillibacterium sp.
CTCGCGGGCGAATCGTTTCACGAGGAGACGTGAAGGGTCGCGTCTCTACGCCGTTCTGCTAACAGAACAGCTAACTCAAACAGCTTCTTAGCGAATTGGCCTGCCGATAGTTTCCGTTCTCACTCTAGTGTGACCCCTATAAACGGCAAAAGAGAGCCACTTATACTTCGGCAATTACCGGACTAGCATAGCTGCACTATATTAAAATCAAGTGCTTCCTCCAGTCGGACGCGAATTGTAGCTTCCGAAACGTCCAATTGACTGAGAATCTCCATTAGAGTTCGTTTTCCATCGAAGCTTTGCAACACCTTTACCCAGTCTCCCATTGATGCGGTATCCAAAGAATACTCCAACACATCATCAACTGCAATATAGTATATGCCATCACTTCCCTGAAGAATCTTAACATTGTCAGCGATCTTGATTGCTTGCCTGTCTTGCTTGTCTTCACGTCGAATGCCGAGTCGCAAAGCAATGGTGTCCCTCTCCGAATCAAAGTCATTGATAACAAGCCGTTCAGCCACAACAGGAAGCGTAACTTGGGGTTTAGCGAAGCTGGTTTGAACAATCATCTTTTCAAGCAGACCCATGTTGACCAGCATAAGTAGAATAGGGGCTTCACTGAACTCAACATCTTGCCCGATGTGGTCCACTAACTGCTCGACCGCTGCCCTGTTGAGAATGGGGTGCTTATAATCAGGCTCCCCAATGGCTTCATAGATCAATTGCCGGTTGTTGCTGACCATAATTGAGTACAGCATCCGGTAAGTAAAGCGCAGATCCTCACCATGGAAGAAGGGCACTTTAGGGCGACGCACTAAGGTATCTGGAATTTTTCCCTCAAATCCCTTGCGCAAAATTTCCTTGTTCCAAAACAAATTTCTATGGTGCGCTTCGGGTATGCGCATGCAATATTCGACCAAGCGATGATCTAGAAACGGAACCCTACTTTCTACACCATGGGCCGATGAGGTACGATCCTCGTGCCAAAGATTATATACTTGTAAGGTCCGGGAATACATGCTAGCATGATATAGCCAGGGGTGGGCACTACGATTGTAGCCTATGCTGTCGGCTAAGTAAGATCTATCTAGCAAATGAGCATAAGGAAGTAGAGCCGCATTCGCGTCTTGAAACAAATTGTGATTCTCAATGCCGGTGAGCCTTTGCATAAACTCATCCCATTTATTGACATCAGAATTCGAAAACCCCGTAGCGGAGCCAGTGTTTTCAAACAATTCGGCATACCCCCCATTAAACTCATCGCTGCCTTGACCCAAGAGCATACATTTGAGTTCAGGGAAATGGTGCTTAGCATACCGGTGTAACTCGTACTTATATAACTGCTCGGCTGAGCATAAAGGAGTCTCTAAGTGCCACAGGAGTCGTTTCCAATAGTCAGCATCGAAGTGGTGGTCATGCCATTTGAAAACCACTTGATGATTATCTAATCCAAACTGCCGTGCGGCTGCAGCGGCCGCGCGCACATCACCATTTTGAAAAGTGCTCTGTGTTAGAACTGTGTAGGTTGGAATGGACGCGAATTTTGAAGCAATGCGAGCAATACTGACAGAATCAATGCCTCCGCTCAAAAAAAGCCCGATCGGCACGTCAGACATCATCTGTAGTTGCACACTATCCTCTAACAGGTCACGATAGCCCCGGATGATCTCAGTTGCACTGCGGGCATCATCCGCCAACTCGTCAGCTGTGGGTTGGGGTAAAGACCAGTAAGGATATAGTTTCTCTTGCTTGGTCCGTAAATCCAATGTCAGACACCATCCGCCCTTCAGATAAATAATACCTGTAAAAAAGGATGGTAGACTCCTGCCGGTGTTGGGTTTGCTAATGGAATGAGATAGCCCCTCGTGCCAGTTCACCTCGCGGGGACAGTCTGGATGAGCCAACAGAGCCTTTATTTCAGAGCCGAAAATCAGCCGTTCGCGGTTTTTATGGTAGTAGAGCGGCTTAATGCCAAGTCGGTCCCGAGCGATAAACACTTTCTGCAACTTGCGGTCCCACAAAGCTAGAGCAAACATGCCGTTCAAATGCTCTAAGAAAGCTTCTCCCATTTCCTCGTAGAGATGGAGAATGATTTCACTGTCGGAACGGGTTCTGAACGTATGTGATTGCTTTAGAAGGGAGCGTAGCTGAAGGTGATTATAGATTTCACCATTAACCACCAACAGTAAGGAGCCATCCTCATTGGCCATTGGTTGACTCCCATCTTGAACATCGACAATAGAAAGCCGACGAAAAACCAGCCCAATGTGCCCATCAATGCGAAGTTGATTATCATCTGGACCGCGGTGGATAAGCCGGTCACCCATCTGTTGTAGTAGCTCCTGAGTATGCCGTGGGTCAGAAGGAGTACTATTGTATACAATACCAGCAAATCCGCACATAGGCTCAGTTAGAACAATTATTGTCTGTGTGGCACTTTGTAAAGTGCTATGCATTATTGTGAACCAAACTAACAGCTTTACTTTATATTTTCTGCATCTCCGTGCTCATGAACATGATCTTTTTTTATTGACAAAAAAGCCGTCGGCAAAGTTAGTTGCTCATCCCTCTTGTCCTAGTTGTGTGACATTGGCTTCTGTTATATCTACTTAAATATAAATAATAAAAGACCGCAGACGCCGTCTGCGGTCTTTGTGGTCAAGCAATCGGTAAAGGAGTTGTACCTCTAGCTGGGGTTATTATTCAACAAATTTCGCAAACAAAGGAAAGCAAGTATGTAAGTCCGATTTTTAACGACGGTAACAGCTTATCATCTAAGTTACCAAGGCATTTTTGGAAGCGGAAGTTTACTGTTGAGCTTTTTCATTTGTAGCAAAAGAAATGTCGGAATATAGGTTCACCCCGTGCTAATCATTACAGTGCATAACCGCAAGCGTACGCATTACCTGCACCAAGTGCTTTAGACACAGCGCACGCTCCTGTAGAGAGAGAATAGGTAAACCCACCCTTGACGGCGGCCATCTGCTTGTCATCCAGATTGGCTAGGGTTTCTTTGGAGAGCTGAAGTTTGTTAGTTAGCTTTTTCATGTTGGTATTGATGGATGGTTGAACAATGGTTTACCCCGTGCAAACCGTTGATACAAACATAAATATCTTATTGACATATTGCGAAAACACAGAAAGGTTCTTAATAGCAACTCGCTATATCGCGCAGCAGTTCTTAATAGCGGCTCGCTATATCGCTGGCTGAAAGGGCTCGGGGGTTCCGCTAAAAGCTCCAACGTAACCCGGTCGTAAAGACCTCCGAATGGTTTCCCGTCTGGCTAATATGACCACAGGTAATTAGCCCCGCTGGAGTAGAAGCAACGCGTAGCCCGCTCAGCAGTAAATCAATATTCACCCGATTCGTTGCTCAATGGTTCTGGCTTCTACTTAATCCAGTGCGGGAAACGGATGCGCGCCCATGGCGACCAGTTTGCGACCATAGCTGGGGTAGGTGACGCATCATTAAAACTAGATTCGAAGTTCCCTGTCACTTCAGCCCACACCCACACTATCTGTTAACGGTACGCAAAGGCTGTGCGGTAGTCTTCTGATAGCTTCAGCGAAAGACTGGTAGCTCAACTTTTCAGGACAGTGTCTCTGTTGTTACTCTGGGCATGTGTGTATTAATTACAATGACTCGGTATGGATGAATCTATTAATGAACTAACTTACGGAATTGATAAAAGAATCTATCTAACAGACGTAGGTCCTGCGTGATGACCTGAGCTTTGGCCAACATGCCAATCCGTCCATACAACTTAATGTTACGAGAAGTTTTTAAGCCTTGAGGAAAGTAGACCTTAACCATGTATGTACCATCTGCTGTTGGTAGGGTTGACACAAACATAATTTTTGCCGGTACACTACCAAATTGCTGAGCAGGATAGCCCTCAAATTTAACAATAACCTGGTGGCCCACACGAATTTTGCCGAAGTCCTGTTGAGGCATCTGTATCTCCCCGTATTGCAACGCTTGGCCATTTGTAATATAAAACAGCGCTTGTCGGAGGGAAACGGGTTGCTTTTCCTGCAGGCTAGAAGCAAAGTGAAGAGTACCAGCGACTGGTGACGAGATTACGTAATTCTGTTTCCAGTAGAGCAGGGCGCTTTTCAATGCGTTGAGTGATGTCAAGAAGGCGTTGGCCTGGTCCTGCACTAGCTTGTTCAATTCTAGAACCTCGCTTTTTTTGGCTGTTTGATTATTAAGGTTATTGATAAAATCGCTTTCAATTTGCTGGTAGTACACCTTTTTTGCAAGAACTTTAGCTTTCTCCCGTTTGAAGTCAAAATCCGAAATAACTCTTTCGGCGTAAAGCCGTTCCTGGGCTGCAAACTCCTGTTCTGTTAGGTTCAGATCCTGCTTACGCAAAAGCTTTTGCTGCTGAAGGACCTTAGTTGTTTTGTTTAGGTTCTGCAACTCCTCCAGTAGAATAGCTTTCTTTTGATCGTAAAACCCGTTTTTAAGCAAGAGAACGTATTGCGCGTGCGCTTGGCTGAATGACTGAAAAGCTGGTTGCACCTCACCCAACTCTTGCTGCTTTAAAATTGTATACTCGCGGCGTAAGGCAGGAGGGTAAGGCTTACCTTGGAGGAGGGCATCGGTAAGCTGAGTAGCCCAAGTTGATAGCGCTTTCACAGCTTGTCCGTCCGCTGTGGTTTGCAAATAAGCCAGTGGCGCATTTCGCTGCACAAATTGCCCTTCCTGAACAAGTATTTGGTCTAAGTTGCCGTCAATCCGTGCCAACAAGAGCTTAGGTTCTTCATAAGCCTTAAGCACGAGAGGAGCCTCAACCAAATCAGGATATTTGATATAATAACAGAAAACCAGGAAAGTGATTAGGATACCAAACAGGCCGGTGATACCCCAGCGGGTAATATTGCTAGGAACCTGGCCGACTACTTCTTGCATGCCTTCGCTGTGAAGCAGCGAGGTGAGTTCTCGAATAGGCGCTTTTTCCCTAGTAGGGGCCGCAGCAGGTGTCTCTTCGGATATAATAGACATCGGCGCGGTGATTCAAAAGTGAGAAAGATTATGCATCAATTTCTAGTTGATTGCTGACCAAATCATAATAGCGCCCACGCTGTGCCAACAGTTGGTTATGGGTGCCGATTTCAGCGATAGTACCCCGTTCAAGGACCACGATTTGATCAGCGTGTTTCACAGTGCTTAGACGGTGGGC
>JACMJI010000307.1 GCA_014380705.1 Gorillibacterium sp.
CCTCGCCAATCATTTTGCCGAGTACCCCGTTGACAAATTTACCAGATTCCTCTGTACCAAAGTGTTTAGCCAAATCAATGGCTTCATTGACAACAACCTTTGGTGGAACATCGTCTCGATAGATCATTTCGTAAGCAGCAAGACGCAGCACTTCCCGGTCAATTTTGGACAACCGATCAATCTTCCAGCCTTTAAGATAGTCAACCAGCATCTCATCTATTGAGGCTAGCCGGGTCGACGTTCCTTCTACAAGCTCTTGAATAAACTCAATCGAAATAGCACCCTCAACGTTAAGCTCGGCTTCATTATCGTGTTCAGCTTCTGTGACAGCCGCTACAATCGCCTCATGGGAGCTTACCTCATTCATCTGCATCTGGTATAAGCTTTGTATTGCAATTTCTCGCGCGACTCTTCGCTTCATTCCTCTTCCTCCTGGAAGGTACGTATTTTCTAATATAGTAAGAAGAAACGGTTTCGCCATCATTAATGGGCGGTACCCGTTTCTCGGCTTTCGATATTCATCTGAACATTCCCCATCTTTCGGTCAACCATCGCCTCAGCTCGTCGAAACTAAGCATCGGCTCACGCCGGTCCAGCATTCTCCCAACATAATAACCGACAAAGACGATGAAAGCAAAGATAAGCATGTCCCAGAACCCTGCGATCAAATAGATTAAGCCAAGCAATACTCCGCAAGCAGCGCCAATCATCTTACCGCTGTGCTTTTCCCAAATTTCAAACCACATGAAGGAACCTCACTCCTATTCCACTCTGCTTTTGAAGGTATGGGCGTTATGCGTAACGTTAGCCACATAGACAGAAACTTGAGCAACAGGAATCCCTGTTATTTCTTCAATATGAGCTTTAACATTACTTTGAATTTCTTCTGAAAAGGTAGGGATTGATGTTTCCCCATCAACAATGCACCGAAGCTCGATATTTAATCCGGCGTTGTCTACTTGGATGCGCGCTTTCAAATCGCGTACTCCACGTGAACGTGCAGCTGATTTCAATGCCAAGTTCTCAATGGTCTCAAGTGAAATTCGCACATCCCCATACTCTGTGCGTTGGTCAATCGAAGGAACATTGGGGCTTGCGGATCGTACCGAAATATAGAACATACGACCTGCTACAATTAAAACCAAGCAGCATATTGCGATAAACATTGCAGCTGTGTTGGTGTCCATATAGATATCCGAAATAAACTCAGTTGCCCTACCTAAAGGAATAACACCAAAACCACATAACAAAAAAGTGACGAGCATAACGAGCGTTACCAAACTAAAGAGCATGAGCAGAAACCTGTCAATGATTTTGGCCACGGCTGGTAGTCCCTCCTGAGTTAAGACCCCTTTATAGGATAAACGTCTTTCGACGTCTATTGGCACCGTGCGTCTACCCATGAAACACAAGAAAGTATAAGGAAAAAACTTATACTTTCTTGTGTAACACGGCGCGTCAGGCGTTAGCCCTATAAAGAAGGGTTCATTCTACTAGCTGTTTCCCAGAGGAAAATCAGCATCTGTTTCTTAAAATTTATTTGAGGAGTTATTTAACCCGGTTAACTAGGTTGTCTTCCTCAACAAGTTTTTCTTGACCCTTAAAGTGAACATCGTGGATGTGAACATTGACTTCGACTACATCTAATCCAGTCATGGATTCAATGGCTCGTTTCACATTTTCCTGAATCTTACCTGCAACCTCGGGAATCTTAAAACCGTATTCAATGACGATGGATACGTCTACAGCTGCTTCCTTCTGGCCCACTTCCACTTTAACGCCTTTGGCTAAATTCTTACGTCCGAGAAGCTCAGCAACCCCACTGACAAAACCACCGCTCATTCCTGCTACGCCTTCTATTTCAACGGCAGCAAGACCAGCAATCACTTCGATGACTTCTGGTGCGATTTGGATGTTACCCATATCCGTTGTCTCATAATCGGGGATAATTGTGCTCATCTTTTTATAACCTCCAGGTCTTCATGCAAACCTCATATCCTACGGATAAACAAGTTTGTCTTATTATATTACTATAACATTCCAGCAGAATTATGACAAACTAAGCCTAAGAATTAGGATCGTTCACATCATGCTCTTCCAAAAATTTAATATCAAAGTCGCCAGCTAAAAATTTCTTATGCTCGAGTAGTTTAAGATGGAAAGGAATTGTTGTTGCGATCCCCTCTACAGAAAATTCACTCAAAGCTCGTTTCATGCGCGCAATAGCCTCACCCCGAGTGGCCCCCCAAACAATCAGCTTGGCAATCATGGAGTCATAATGAGGGGATATGGTATATCCTTGATACGCAGCACTGTCTACGCGAACACCGAGACCTCCAGGTGGCAGGTAGAATGAAATGAGTCCAGGAGATGGCATGAAGTTGCGGAAGGGGTCCTCCGCATTGATCCTGCATTCAATGGCCCAACCATTATAGCGAATGTCCTCTTGAGAGAAAGACAGAGGTTCACCTTGTGCGACAAGAATCATTTCCTTGATCAGATCAATGCCCGTTATCGCTTCGGTAACCGGGTGCTCAACCTGTATTCGTGTGTTCATTTCCATAAAGTAAAACTGACCATCTAGACCTAGCAAAAATTCCAAGGTACCCGCACCTGAGTAATTAACAGCTTGTGCTGCACGCACCGCTGCTGTACCCATAGCGTGGCGCAGCTCTGAAGAGAGTACCGAGCATGGTGCCTCCTCTATCAGCTTCTGCCGGCGTCTTTGGATGGAACAGTCCCGTTCACCCAAATAAACGACGTTGCCATAGCCATCTCCAATGATCTGAATCTCAACATGCTTCATTCCGGTAAGATATTTTTCTAAATAAACGCCAGCATTACCGAAAGCCTTCTCTGCTTCCTGTTGCGCAGCTGTAATCTGCTGAACCAACGATTCTTCATCCTCAGCAATTCGAATTCCCTTGCCGCCTCCACCCGCTGTAGCTTTGACGATCAGCGGATACCCAATATCGCGGCCTAAACGGATGGCTTCTTCTAAATCGTCCACGATACCATCCGAGCCAGGAATAACCGGAACGTTCGCTTCTTTCATCGTTAGCTTAGCCATTGACTTGTCGCCCATCCGACGAATAGCGTCCGGAGATGGACCAATAAAGGTAATACCGCATCTTTCACAGATCTCAGCAAAATTTGCATTCTCTGCTAAAAACCCATAACCAGGATGGATGGCATCCGTTTCGGTCAGAGTGGCAACACTCATGATGTTCGTTAAATTAAGATAACTATCCTTAGAGGCGGTTGGTCCTATGCAGTAGGCTTCATCCGCTAGCTTTACATGGAGAGATTCACGGTCTGCTTCTGAATAAACCGCAACAGTATAAATCCCCATCTCCTTGCAGGCGCGGATAATACGAACGGCAATCTCCCCGCGATTCGCCACCAAGATTTTATGAAATTTCATGATCTTCCTCCCGCAGCTTGACTCAAGCTCTCACCAAAAATAGCGGCTGACCGTATTCTACCAATTGCCCATTATCCACGAGCACTTCAACGATTTGCCCTTTGATTTCAGCTTCGATTTCATTCATAAGCTTCATCGCTTCAATAATACAAACGACCGATTTCTCTGTAACCTTACTACCCTCTTTAACAAAGGCTGAAGTTTCTGGCGAGGGGGATTCATAGAAGGTTCCAACCATAGGTGAAACAATCGTATGTAAAGGTGTCTTCAGC
>JACMJI010000308.1 GCA_014380705.1 Gorillibacterium sp.
CAAGAACTAGCCGAAGCGGTTCGCCAGACACAATCGCTTCGTGCAGCCGAACTCACTGCTGCTTTTATTAGGAATATGGATGTGAATTACACCAAGCCCTCCCATCTTCAGCAGATTGCTTCGGAGGTGTGTACGATTTGCAAATATGCACTATTTGAAATCGGGATTATCATCGAGGATAAAGTAGATATGTCGGAATGGCGACGTGAAATAGGCTCAATTGCTCGAAAGGAACAGTTGGAGCAGTGGCTTCAGGCAAAGATGGACTGGATCTGCTCCTGTGGCAGTATCAAGGACAATGTAAAACACAAGCAAGCAGTAGATTTTATGTTTGAATACATTCATGAGCATTATGCAGATGACATTACTCTTTCTGATTTGTCGGAGAAGGTGTTTATCTCGCGTAACTATCTTAGCCAAATCTTTCGTAAAGCGACGGGTGAGACTTTCAACAACTATGTCACTAGAGTACGGATGGAAAAGGCCAAGACGCTCATCCTCGAAGGCAAGTATTTGATTTACGAGGTCGCAGAAATGGTCGGATATAAAAATGTCCCTTACTTTAGCACGCTGTTTAAGAAAGTTATCGGTGTGAACCCTTCAGAATTAATTAAATCGTAATCAGCCTTTTATCTTCGGTAGAATTTGAAATAGATTGTGCATCTCTCTCGTACCCAAATATCTCGTCCCCCTGTACGATATAAATGTAAGCGATTAACTAATGAAAAGGGGTAAACAGTATGAAAGCAAGCAAATGGACAAGATTTTCACTGATTGCATTGGTCTTTATAATGGCGTTATCTATCGCTGCGTGCGGGTCCGGGAACAAAGAGGCAGTAAGCTCCAAAGAGCCGACAAAACAAACGGACGCTAAAGATAAGGAACCTGTCAAAGAAGAAGCTAAGCCCGTAAAACTGCGCATTATGTGGTGGGGTTCGCAAACGAGACATGATGCAACCGTTAAAGCCCTTGCGGAATATACCAAGCTCAATCCACACGTAACCTTCGAGCCTGAGTATTCCGGTTGGGATGGTTACTGGGATAAGCTTTCAACACAAGCGGCTGCGAAAAACGCACCAGACCTGATTCAAATGGATGCGGCCTACTTGAATGATTATGCGACTAGAAACCAGATTGCTGAGTTGGACAAAGTGAATGTATCCGATATGGATGAAGCACTCTTAAATTCCGGTAAGGTTAATGAGAAATTGTATGCAGTCGCGCTTGGCAATAATGCTATCGGAATGGCTTACAATAAAGAAACCATTGAGAAGCTGGGGCTGTCGGTTCCTGCAAATGGGTGGACTTGGGAACAATACTTCCAATTTGGTAGAGACGCTAAGGCGAAACTCGGCAAAGACCAGTATGCATTGGCAGACGAGGCTAGAATTCTAGATATGTACAGTCTCTATCAAATGTCCAAAGGCAAAGGCTTCTATGTAACCGATGATGGCAAGCTCAATATTGACAAGGATACATGGCTTGAATGGCAGAATATTTTCGTTAAGCTTCGGGAAGAAGGCGTCGTTCCCCCAGCCACGATGTCAGTGACAGATAAAGAATTAGATCCAAATGCGGATTTGATGTTGTCAGGAAAAATTGTTATTCGCCGCATACATGCTGCCCAAATCGCTGCATTAGATACATTAATACCAAATATGGTGGGTGTGGTCACCATGCCAAGAGGTGACCAAGGCGCAGGTTGGTTGAAGCCGTCCATGTTCTGGACCGTAGCATCCAGCTCCCCACATCAAGTAGAAGCTCAGAAATTTATCGACTGGTTTATCAATGACAAGGCTGCGGCCGACTTATTGACAACTGTCAGAGGTGTGCCTGTATCCAAGGTAGTGTTGGAGTATATGACACCTAAGTTGACGCCTGGGGATCTTCTAGGTATCGATATGATTCAGAAAACAGCGGAAATCGCTCAGCCATTCAAGACGAACCCGCAAGGATGGGGCAACTTTAGTGGCAAGGAGTACACCGCGGTTATGGAAGCTTTGATGTTCGCACAAATAACACCAGAAAAAGCTTGGGATCAAGTTCAGAAAACATCTAAAAGTTACGAAAAATAACATGCAAAGAGCCGTAGTCTTAATGACTAGGCTCTTTTTTACTCTATCAGAATGTATAAATATTAGGTAAGGTTCATTCTGATTCCGCATCGGTAAACGCACGGCGCCAAAAGACGCCGATAGGCGTTTATCCTTGTGAATCTCGGTGTTCGTTAAGACTTTTTTTGGGAATAAGATGTGTCTTGATCGACTTACGGACAATACATAATCGCCTAGTGAGTTGGCTTAACTTAAACTATTTCTTTATTATCGTTTTCCTATCCTTTGCAAATGCAAGAATACAGAAGTTAATCCAGGTTATTATGGGGATGCCGAATACTAGCATGCTAAGATCGGAATAACCAAGACCGAACAACCTTGCTTCATTATCTAAACTGTATAAAACCCATACAGCTATAGCTAAAATTATCGTATTTATGCAAAACGCTGCCAGCATGCTTAGCCATCTATTCTTTGTCTTCTTTAAGATCTGAACAGTTACAATCGTAGAAACAAAAAGCGAAAAAAGCATGATTAAATAGTTCAAATCAACATCACCCACCCTAGAAGGATAAACGCCATTCGGCGTCCTTTTGTGCCGTGCGTTTACCGGTGCGGAAATC
>JACMJI010000309.1 GCA_014380705.1 Gorillibacterium sp.
ATGTTACCAAAGCATTTGGTAATTCTACCTACCCAAGAATCATCAGAGTTGATGAAACCTTGCTGAACGTTTTCCAATAGATATTTGAGCTCCACTATCTCGGAGGAACGGAAGAATCCTACACCTTGAATTTCTCTCGCCCCGGGGCGCAAATTATTTGCCAATACTACAACCTCATTCATTTAGGATTTAGCGGTTTCAGAGGGATAATGGAGAATTGCTTGGCAAATGCGCGCCTTCTAAGCAAGGCTCTAGAGGCTTCGGGATGGTACACCTGCGTCAGCGATATTCATCGCAAAAAGGGGGAGTTCGTCTTTAAGGGTTTGCAAGAGACGGTCTTCGGAAAGGAAGACGAGACCAGCGCCGATTACAACGCCGGACTGCCAGTAGTAGCATTCAAATTCTCGAGCGCGTTTAGGAAGCAACAGCCGCACATTAAGCAGCAGAGTGTCAGTACTTTGCTACGGGCAAGACAATACATAATTCCGAGTAAGTTTTGCAACGGCCCTTCGAATTAGTGGAGTGTTCGGGCTAAACGTGGTAGATTACCCGCTTCCACCGAACGAGGAGCACACAGAGATCCTCCGGGTCGTCGTCCGAGAATCGATGTCACTGGACCTATTGGATCGTCTGATCAGTGACATTTTCAACGTTACTCAAATTCTCATCAAGTCAGATCCTGTAGATCTGCAGGTATTTACCCCCGGTTCAACAAGCGTGGAAAAGCAATACTCCAGCGCAGGACTCGACCATCATCATCGACACCAGGCGCGGTCAAATATGAAGGAAGGTATCCACCGCTCGGTGTGCTAGAATGTCTCGGCCCAATAGGTACCTTTTAATGAAGCTAAAAATGTCTCCCAAGTGACGATTTAGCAGCGTAAAAATCGTTGGGGACAACCCTGTAGAGACGGCAGTAATACTGCAACGAACTAGAATCTCTAATTTCAAAGAATGTATCTGATTTATTTCTGGTAACGGATCTCGGCTACCTCGAGATAGCTCAGCATCGTGACATTCGATATCTTTTTTTTTATCCAGGAACTATTTCCCATATTCAGAAGAAGCTCCAAAAAAAGAATCAGAGTCATCTTGCCGGACTGCGAATTAAAAAATATGGGTAGAGAATGTCTGTAACTGGTTCTCTCCTTGTGGTAGTGGGCTCAACTCACTTGGGGCGCAACGGTACTACTCTGTGGCGTCCGGGTTTCCAGGACGTTTCCCATATTTCAAGGACTTGAAACTTGTCAAGCAGTGGGCCATTACGCCATCTGCTGCTTGGATAATAGTGCACACTTTAATCTATTACATATCCTTTAAAAAAAGGCAAGTCGCTAAGCGTACTAGTGCATGATCTCCCGTCTTTCAAAAGACATTAGATCGCCCGGGGTTAATCATCATCAAACTGGGTCAATCTCGGAATGTCAGGGATACCGAAGCGAAATTGTTAATCCGCGCCTTTGGCGTCCGGCGTTTGCGTGTAATTCGTTTAAAACCTACCACTTACTAGGTTCTCGACGTGAGCAGGAATTTTGGATTTCCGCCCTTATCGCAAAGGTTTCTCCTACAATGTTTCGTTTCGTAAGCTTTCTACATCCGATGTCTTAGCATAGAGGATATTTTGATCATTGATATTAGTCTAGCATAAACCACTTGATGTCATAACGCTATTCCACAAGCCGTCCCTCCCTTCCTCCATCCGAGTTCTTACCCTGCTAAAGCAAGCTTCTGCACATGCTTCGGAGACAGCAACCGAAGATCAAGCCTCAGATCATTCCCGCCATAACAAACTGCAGCGTACCGAATTCGAACTGAACATCACAGAAGAGGCCCCAACCAACGATCAACTAAGGTCGATATTGGAATATGCGGGCGCAAGACGAGCAAAAGATGTCGTTGAAGGTGCCAAGGATGAGACAGATGCTATCGAAAAACTCATGGAGGATAAAAGTAGGTTCAAGTGGCCAGTGGTGCGTAATCTCGTTCCCCCCCCTCGTGATGACCGACCCAGCAATTAACAAAATCTGTGAATGGCCCCTAGATTGTGGACTGGAATAATGGTAGAGCAGGTGAGTCAATCGATCAATCGATTTGCATTGATTCACACTAATCGCTTCCTAGTTATTGGAGAAAACGAATCAGAGATCCTGAAGATGGTTGGACAACTACCAAAGGAACAGACTCAGTGAATCTGTAGCCCTTTGGTAGCCCAATGTACGTTTTTTCACTTCAAGTAAGCTATTATGTATTATGGTTCCAATAGCCGCTGGTTTGATACAAATATTACAGCATCACAATTTGCTAGTTATTCCGCGCTTACTCCTGATGTGAAGATAGCGATGACTCGAGAGACAGGTTCATGCGGAGTATTTTTTGGCTTCTGAGATAGAATCGGCTTGTCTTGGGCTTTCAAGAAGGTCTTCTCAGGACGTACATGCTTTTTCCTGTCTTTAAATTCAAGCAAACCTGATGCTGAGTTTGAAACTCACTTTTTTCGTACTATGAACTTATGACGGCGAAGCTTTGCGTCTACATGCGTAAGACATTGATGCATTGAAGACTCGCATCTTGTGCTGCGGGCCGCCTTGGACTTCAAGCCATAAGTGAATTCAAGCTTCTTGAATTGCCAATGAAGTTTTCTATGCTGAACCTGGTTCGGTCTGCATGATTAGAGTAAGATCTGCCGGAATTTTATTGAACTTTGATATAGAGTTCTGAGTGACTAAAACAATAAGTTACTGTCCCTTAAGCGGTACTGAGCTGAGAGGAATTCCTTTTTGTTCACCGCCGTGCAATTCCCGTCACTTAGCCACGCACTAGAAAGCCTAGATTCATACAATCCTTTAATTCTCATGATCCAAATCTTCCTTTCCTTCTGCAAACCACAAAATTCCTCAAGATGAATCAATACGCACTGGTGCAACAGTGTCAGACTCCGGATTTGAGGAAACAGCTCGACGATGGCAGGGCAATATTTTCAACCAACTTCGGGGCAACAAAGAAGAGGGAGGCGAAGCATCCGCTACCACCTGTAATCTTACGCTCCTCACCAGAAGACGACATGGAGGTTATGGTTTCGTCGCTACAGAGGGATTTCCCACAGGCATGCAAGATGATCTTCCTGCCGATACACAATATTTACGAATATTTCGACCACTACGATGTACACATGCACGGAACAGATATGGTATATCGTGTCCTCTACCAGATTGCTTTCATCAACCAAGTGAGGGTTGTGAGAACACAGAATTTTGCGGCGGAATGGCTGTACCTTCATTGTCAACAGGAAGTAGATGTTGCTTTGGATTCTTTAGAGGTCTTCACCTCGGAAGAGAAAGATGAACATAGCGAAGAATTTCTCGAGGGCGCCCTGGGGTATATCAACTACCTGAGATCGACAGAACATCCCATCGTTGCAGAGGAATTCCCACGTAAGAATCAACGTTCTCCGCTAAAGCCAAGCTAACACGAGAGGAACAGGCAACCAAGTCACAGAGCGCCAAG
>JACMJI010000310.1 GCA_014380705.1 Gorillibacterium sp.
CTCTTTTCCTGGTGTTGGACAAATTTTTTGATAGCTAAATCGGCGCTGGAGGGCGCTCGGGAACCACTAGCGATCATTTTGCTCGCTATTATGGTCGGTGCGGCCTCCTGGGGTTGCTTTTGTGGGATTTAGCGCTCATTTTGATCGCTAAATCGATGCTGGAGGGCACTCGGCTAGATAAGGCAACCTCAAATCTTATAAATTCTTTAATGTTAACAAAAGACAGAAGCTGCTCACTTTCGCTGCTTCTGTCTTTTGTAAGATTTAATTCTGTTATCTAGCTAACCATCCTCCGTCGACTGCTAAGGTAAAACCGTTCACATACCTCGAGGCATCAGAAGCCAAGAATACGACTGGACCCGCAAGATCCTCTGGTGTTCCCCACTTTCCGTTAGGAATCCGTTCAATTATACTCTTCTCACGCGCCTCATCCGCCCGGATGGGTGCTGTATTGTTCGTTGCCATATACCCTGGTGCAATAGCGTTGACGTTGATGTCATATTTGGCCCACTCATTGGCAAGCAGACGGGTAATGCCCATTACCCCACTCTTCGAGGCGGTATAGGAAGGTACCCGGATGCCGCCTTGGAAAGAAAGCATGGAAGCAATATTAATGATCTTACCCCCACTTCCTTGACTCATAAATTGCTTTCCTGCTGCTTGGCATAAGAAGAAGACGGACTTAACATTGATATCCATCACATCGTCCCAATCCTGCTCCGTGAAATCGATAGAGTCTGCCCGACGAATTATCCCTGCATTGTTCACAAGAATATCTAGTTTGCCGAAAGTTTCCACTGCCTGCGAGATAATGCTGTTGATTGGCTCAACCGACATTAAGTTCGCTTTAATACCTAGGAAACGTCTTCCCAGGGCCTTGATTTCCGCTTCGGTTTCCGGCATATCAACGTAATCCACACCAACGACATCTGCACCAGCCTCCGCTAATCCCTTTGCCATGCCCTTGCCTAATCCGGTGCTTGCGCCCGTTACGATAGCGACTTTTCCTGACAATTGAAAGCGA
The DNA here is from genome assembly GCA_014380705.1 of Gorillibacterium sp. Next base: position 1,025 of record JACMJI010000310.1, read on the forward strand.
TCTAGTATCATTAATAATCTTCCTCCCCTATTTAAAGATTTGTTAGATTAATTCTTCTCTTGTTACAATGAAAAAAACGATTCAAACGCGATGTCGTGAAACACAATATGGTTATCCCGGGTTAGGACAAAAATCATCACCTCTACAACATCTGAAGCCTTCAAGAATTTCTCCCGGGCCACCGGTCTGTTGCCCCAGAAACCAGTATCGGTGCCACCGGGATTCAAGGTGGTTACTCTTATGTTCTGATCCTTCACTTGAAGAGCGAGCCCTTGGGAGAACATGTTAACTGCGGCTTTGGCTGAGCAATACAAAGGAGCACCCGAGTTTGCCCGTTTCGCAGCCATGGAGCCGATGTTAATGATCTGAGCTCCACCCTCCTTGTTAGCTACCGGGATGAAATGCTTACAACAGAGAAAGGTTCCCTTTACATTCACATCCATCGTGATGTCGTACTGGTCTTCCTCCATGGCTTCAACCTTGGCAGGAATAGATACACCTGCTAAATTAACAAGAATATCTACGGGTCCATAGGTCTCTTGAGCGAGTTCAAATAGAGACTGCACCTGCTTTTCATTCGTAACATCAACAACAGCTGCAATAACTGAAACACCTTTACCTTCATATTCAGCCTTCAATTCATTCAGTTTCTCGGCGTCATTGGAGGAAAGCACCAGCTTCACACCTTGGGATGCCAGTTCTGCCACCAGAACAGTACCCATACCCCCAGTCGAACCGATAATGACTGCTACTTTATTTTTCAAGGAAATCAAATTTCATCTCTCCTTCTAATTTTTAATAGGTTAATAATATCTTGCCCAAATTCTCACCGCGGATCATCTTTTTAATTGCTTCTCCCGCCTTCTCTAAGGGCATGGTATCACTAATTATTCTCTCTAAGTCATACTGCTTGGTTTCGACGATTTCCTCCAGCATGCGAACCGTACGAGTGAAGTCCTGAAACGTATACACGCGGCTGCCGACAATCGTTAACTCCTTGAAAATTGTCTTGATCACATCGAATTCTGGGCGCTTGTGAGGGAAGCCCACGAAGACGATTGTTCCTCGAATGGCACATAAATCCGTTGCGCTCAATAATCCAACTTGGGATCCGGAAACCTCGAAGACCACATCATAGCCGGCTTCTTCTGTGATTTCGCTGGACAGGGCCGCGACATCCTCTTGGGTAGGGTTGATGGCTTCGAATCCGAAGGATTTTATTATGTCGATACGAGCCTCGTTTAATTCAGTGAACACAACACGTTCCGCTCCACAGCGTTTGGCCACAATTCCGACGATCAAACCGATTGGACCTCCACCGATAATCAGGACTTTGTCACCAGCCTTGGTTCCGGCCCGCTGATTGACATGGAAACCAACCGCAAAGGGCTCGGTCAGGGCTGCGACTCGGTCGTTAATGGAATCCTTCAACTTGATAACCTTAGCAGCGGGCACCTTTACATAATCTGCAAATCCGCCATTCGAATGAATACCTAGCAGCTTCAGCGACCGGCATACATGCCAATTGCCTGCACGACAAGCAGCGCAATCCCCACAACTGATAAGTGGTTCAACAACCACCCGGTCACCTTGCTTTAGATCATGACGTTTAGTCGAATTGACCCTCTCCACGACTCCGGTGAACTCATGTCCTAAGATGACAGGCGTTTTAGCCGTGGGATGGCTCCCCTTGTAGATGGTTACGTCCGAGCCACAGACGCCAGAATATTTAACTTTGATCAATACTTCCTCATCACCCAGTACAGGTACAGGTACGTCCACGATTTCGATCTGCTCCCATTGATTCAATACCGCTGCCTTCATCATTTTATTTCCCCCTATTTATGAATCTATGATTAAAAATAGCCACCGCGCTTGACAATTTCCGTAGGTGTAAGACCATCGACAACCATTTGCTTAATTTCTTTCTCATTCTCTTTGATGTATTCCGCTTTAAGCAGCACATCGTAAGCGAGGTTTCGGGGCACCACAATAACACCGTCGATATCGCCTAAAATCACATCACCTGGAAAAATGATCACATCTCCCAGCTTCACAGGCATCTGCCAACCGATCATCCGGAAGCGGCCCAACATCCCATTTGACGTTCTGTATTTACAGAAAACAGGGAAGTTCTGCTCGAGAATTTTATCTGTATCGCGCACTCCCCCATCCACGATAGCCCCTCTGCAACCCCTGCGCATAGAGGCCATGGTCATGATCTCCCCCCATTGAGCAGATTCATCATCACCGCTTGTATCCCAAACACAGACTGAATTATCGTAAAGCTCCTCCAGCATCTTGGCCCGTTGTTCCATCTCACTAGACACGGTCAGATTCTTCGAACCTTTGACCGTAAAAGCGATTCCAGCTACCTTCATATCGTCGCGAAGCGGAAGGATTCCATTAGGCAACGTCTGGTACACATATCCGAACTCCCGCAGCACATCGTTTACGGCCGCTGTGAATACTTGCTCATACCGATCACAGATTTCCTTGTCGGTAATAGGCAATTCAATAATTTCATGCTGTTCGCGTGTTGCTATGAACTGATCCAAATCCATAATTACGCCTCTATTCCTTGTTAGCTAAAATGTATGATTACGATCCTAATGATGTAATTATAAGACAATCAAACCTTATCCTCCATGCACTTTGGAAGGTATCTTTTATCCGATTCGCTTATGGACATTTAGTCGACAAGAGCGTTATAATGAACTTTAGATACGAAGCTTTTCGTTAGAAAGGAATGAGCTGTGCATGTATGATTTCATCGTCACCGATATCAGTTACGTACTCGAGAGACAACCCAATCCCGAATGGCGAATAGGTGAAATTAACAACCACACACATCATATTTTGGCCATCGCGGTAAGTGGCAAAGCCCATTATGATATTGAAGGAACACAATATACAGTTAGCAAGGGAGATCTCTTGTATTACCAGAAGAATGTAACTCATTCTGGGTATAGCGATGCTGAAGATCCCTGGAGTTTCTACACCGTCGCCTTCGATTTAGAAAGTCCCTCAGGGGAGGCGGGGTTTCCCGCTCATTATTGTGGCATTATTCATACACCGTTCTATCACAAGATCATTGAGTTGTTTAGTGATTTAAGCCAAGCATGGACGGGTAAGAAGCCCGGTCATTTGCTTCGTTGCCGCAGCTTGGTCATGGATATTTTGTACCAGATGGTACGGACTCGGACCTTCTCCTTGCCCAATTCCCCGCACACACCGGCCATTGAGAACGTAATCAATCTGATGCAGGTAAATTACAACCTCAGCTATAGTGTTCAAGAATTGGCGACCTTAGCCGGGCTCAGCCCCTCTCATTTCCGATTAATCTTCAAGAAGGTGACCGGCGTATCGCTATTGGATTATCAGAACCGGATTAAGCTTGGTAAAGCCAAAGATTTGTTATTAAGCGGCGATTGCAACGTAACAGAAGCTGCCTCACAGACTGGATTTGGCAATGTGTATTATTTCAGTCGCCTTTTTAAGCAAGTCATGAATGTTAGCCCTTCATATTACCTGCGTAAATAATATCGAAGGGACTGTTATCGTCATACAACAGCGTTATACAACAGGGATCACCCCCTCCTGCCTGATCAGCTGGAAGATGGCGATCCCTGTATAAGTTATTTGAATAGATACACTACAGAAACAGATGACTTCTTAAGGTCTCCACCATTTCTTTATGGAGATTTCATACGAGATCTCTGGCAATGATAGCTTTTTCCTTTGACTCTTCTGGGTTCATGGCAAGGTTCAAAACCCTAGGGACAATTTGAGACATTTCCTCTTCCTTATCCATATCGAATAGCCAATCCCCAAGACCTATATCCTGCCACATATAACCCTTGCTAGACTGTTCCTCCCAACGACACACAATTGCAGGAATTCCGTTTCCTATACACATGATGGGTGAATGCATCTCGCTTCCAAAGAGTCCAGCTGAGCGAATATATACACTTAATGCCTCATCTGTTAGCCAAAAAGTCTCTTTCCAGACAACTTGGGATTGCACATCGTCAGGTAGCTTATTGTAAAGCAATTCCTTAGTGAGCCTCATCTGAGTCTTATCCTCTGGACAAATCAATACTTTGAGTTTGGTTTTTCTGACTACTTCGATGATCGCTTGTCTCAAAGCTGCATGGTCATGTTCCTTCATTTCTTCATTAAATAAGTGCTTTTCTTGGTTGAACGGTACATCCTTGGCTTCCCAAAAAGGAGTAAATCTGTATCTAGAAGGTATTTGCATTATCGAAACATAACAGAGTGATTCGTATGGCGAACAGCCAACACAACCACTCTGTTAATGTTTCAGCTATTTAATTTTTACTTCGTGCCAAACAATTCCTTATAACTGGCTTCTTTTTCGACAAGGATCTTCTTTAGAGTCGAATCATTCTTCATTTTTTCAACAAATTTGTCCCAATCTTCAATCGTTGCTTTACCCATAATCACACTAATCTTTAGATCTTGAAATTTCTTGCCAATTTCTGTTCCAAATTTGACATCCGTCTCTGAAGATACACCGCTGTTGTTAACAAACACACCATATTTCAGTCGATCTTCAATTACCTTCTTATCACGCTCAAAATATTCTGTAGGATATCCAGGAGCAGGTAAAATACGGCTGTATGGGTTTACATTTGTCCAGATATTGCTAAGTGATTTACCAGCGATTTTTGCAAACTCATCATTGGTTACTTTAACGCCATCTACAACTGTAAAATGAATA
>JACMJI010000023.1 GCA_014380705.1 Gorillibacterium sp.
ACCGCTGACCGTATCCGCTTCGCACGCTCAGAACCAGGCGAGGGGAGCGGTTTTTCTGCCGCGGGTGCCCTGCAGCTTCAAGCTGAAAGGTTGTTTTGAAGGTAAATAATTCACGCGGGGAACAACCGGTTCGGTTATTCCCCGTTGTGCGTTGATGGCGGGAACCAGGACCCTTCAGGACCACGGACAATTTTTGCAGTATATACGGAAATTTTTTTTTGCAACAGTCTATAAATTCAAGATAATCGGTGATATATTTTGCACAGCTAGCTAGCGTAACAGAATCTCGGAAAAAGGAGGTAGTCAGCATCGTAGAAACTCCGAAGAAGAGGATTCTAAAAACCTGACAGCAGCAAACCATCCGGTGTTATCAGACTCCGGAATCACCCTTGAAAAGGGCAATCATAAATCAAAACAAATGAGGCCCGCCGAACTGGCGGGCCTCTCATTTTTTAAAGTCTCAGTTTTTGACTTGATCATCCCTCCATGCTTTCGCGCTATCTCGAAGTCCTGCCACTTTATGCCACGCTGCCAATGGATGCACTCCCCCTCTGTCTCACTATGAGTATCTCTCCTGCAACAAATCCAGAAGTATGAGTAAAGGGCGCAGGTCTTGCTCCACTCTCAGATCGCTGCGCGAAGAAGGGGCGAGGATTGCAGGATGAACGCCTGCAGCAAGAGTGGCGCAGCCATTGCCTGTTGGAGCGACCGTATGCCCTGGAGCAGGTGAGCTGACAGATAGATAAGTCATCTCCGGAGTAACAGAAGAACGAACAGGCTGATTGGTGTGTTTTTCTTAATGTTGGCGTCAGGTTCATCAACTGAGGATGGCACTCTCAGGGAGGACTTGGGGGCTGATACTTTCCAGCAGTGAACTTGAGAGTATACACAAAAACTTTTTTTTGTAACAGACTGTAAATTTGCCCTAAGTGGTGTTATCTTTGAGTCAGCTAGCTAGCGCAGCAGAATCTCGGAAAAAGGAGGTAGTGAAATTAAAGAAACTCCACCGATGAGAATTCTAACGACATGACAGCAGTAAAAGATCCGGCACTACCAAGTGCCGGAGTGACCCTTAAAACGGGTACCCTGCAATGAAACCAAAAGAAGGCCCGCCAGTTATTGGCGGGCCTTTATCGATTCCGCAACCTGTCGCTGGAAGCCGTATGAAAACTGTTTCTCCTGTTTGGCATTGTGGCCGCTTGCTCCTACCTGCTTGACCTCCTGATCGCGTCTCCGATGGATTGCAACGCTGGAACCATGGCATGAAAAAAGGGCCCCACCTTTCGGTGAGGCCCTTGATTGTGTTATGGAGCCATCTAACGGAGTCGAACCGTCGACCTACTGATTACGAATCTACATTTGTACCACCGCGTAGTATTATTGGCTGCTACCTGTTTTGCTTCGAGCAACACATAACTCTTCGATAATGAAAGAATAATTCGTACCTAGTGCTATCAGGTTGTATGGTGCTATTTTCTGTGATAAGGTTAGACAAAGGTTAGACGGAATCTTGATGTGAGTATCGCGATTTATGAAAACTAGAATCCTTCGGGGGGTGCCATGGTAAATAAAATCTTGTTCACTGAGGAATCCATAGATGCGTTACCATTCGCCGAAAAGGGCGGCAAGCGTATTACCTATCGGGACACGAAAGATCGATACTTGCAGCTAAATGTGTCTCATTTGGTTAAGACTTTTCTGGTGGTAAAGAAGTCCATGGGGCGCACGTTTTACGTAACCCTTGGCAATTACCCAACCTTAAAAGTAAGGGATGCTCGCAAAGAGTGCAGTAAGCAGGTTTCAGCTCTAAATCAGGGCGTCAATGTCACCGATGTGAAACAAAAAAGGAAGCAAGCGGAAGTGGTACGTTTGAAGGAAGAGGAAGTACATCGTACGACCTTGCAGGAGGCCCTTCAAAATTATCTTGAGAAGCGTAAGCTGAAACCAAGCACGATGGCACTTTATAAGCAGTTGTTTAACCTTCACCTGTCCGACTGGTTGGAACTACCGGCTAGCGAAATCAGTTCAAGTATGGTAAACCAGCGACACACATACATTGCCACAAATAAACGGCAACGTCCTGCGCTCAAGAAAGTAGTGATTGCTGAGAAGAAGGATGGCACGCGAACTATTGAGAAGACTGAGCCAGAGCCGAAGCGCCGGGAAGCATCCGCTGACGGAACAATGCGCGTCTTGCGTGCCGTGCTTAATTACGAATTCGGCGATGATGAAGAAGCGGGAATCAGCCGGATCAATCCTGTCCGAACCCTGTCACGGAAAAAATCATGGTACAAGGTTGCTCGGCGGCGGACTCTCATAAAGAACAGCGATCTGCCGGCTTGGAGCAAGGCCGTAATGGAGATGGATAACACTGTTGCGCGGGATTTTCTCTTGTTTATCCTGCATACCGGCCTGAGGCGCAACGAAGCAGCGCAGCTACAATGGCAACAGGTGGACTTTGAAGAGTGTAGCTTTACCATTACCGATACAAAGAACAAGGAACCGCATACCCTTCCCTTGAGCGATTATCTGCACAAACTCCTGAAGGACCGCCACGTAGGATTAAAAACTGAACTCACAGCAGCGAAGGCGGCACTTGAAGCGGCTCGGATCACACCAGAGAACATGACAGCGAAACAGCGGCAGACCCTCAATAATCGAGTTGCCTTGGCGGAAACCCGGCTTGCTTCTCTATATGTGTTTCCTGGGGAGGGCAAGACCGGCCATATCGTCGAACCTAAGGCGGCCATTGATATAGTGACAACAGCCACCGGAATAATGTTTTCCTGCCACGATTTACGAAGGACCTTCGCGACCATTGCGGAGAGTCTCGACCTGTCTAGCTATACCGTGAAGGCTTTGCTGAACCACAAACAGCAGATTGGGGACGTTACAGGTGGGTATATTATCCTGAACGTAGATCGTCTGAGAGAGCCAATGCAGAAGGTGACGGATGCTATTCGCGAACGGGTGAGCAAACGGTATGGTGAGGTTGTACAGCTTCAAGATGTTCAATAAATATAAAAGGGAAGGTAACATATGGATTTCAAGGATATTATTGATAAAGAGCCAATGATTATGATGGACGATGCCTTTAATATTATCTTATATGCAACCATCATTCAGCATGGTATGAATTATCCAGACAACTTGAATGATGCACAAGAGCGTATAAGAGGACACCTGCTCCATTTAACACTATCGCAAAACGCAATTACCAAAAAATATATAGATAGTAATTTAGGTTCAGTTGATGATGATTATATTGAAGAGTATGGTGTTGATACGTCACGTTCGCTCGTGAATGTGAAGGAGCTGCTTTATGTTTACAACGCTGATCGTAAAGCAAACGGAGCACCTCCAACTAAAATTTCCAGATGGGTTCATACTACAGGGACCGTAACATCAGATATCACGACTTCGTCTAGATCTATTCTTGATCTTGTGTCAGCAATTGCCAGAATTGTAAAAGAAGCTATTACCAGAGAAGAAAAACTGAAAGCTGGAATTTTTGAATCCATATTTGACGAATGCCTTGTACAAATACAAGATAAAACGATTCAATCCTTGTTGCCAGAAATAAAAAAGAACATTCTTGAAAACATTGAACACAAGATGTCAGATGGGAATATTTCAAAGATAACTGACAAAAAAATCGAAGCAACTATTTTTTTGACGGAAAAATACGATAAGCAGAATGTTACCCTTAATTCAAAGCTAGAGCTTATAAAATCTCTTAAAGACAGTAATCTTTTGAAGGCAGATAAGGAACACGTAGTGAATACATTTATAGCCTTAAAAACACGCTGAACAGCTTATCCGCTCCTCGTTAGTTAGCCGCTATTAAACCTAGCGGCTTTTTTTGTGTCCTATGACGGGACCAAATCCCCCCCGAAAGTTTTCAAATCTTTCCAGAATCTTCCACTTCGATATCTTCAAAAAAAACAACTTCCCCGAATGTTTTCCGAACATCATCTGCTGTAATCGGCTGAGAAAAATGCAAATTTATGACCTCGCAAACGGATAGAGCTGGCCAGCGATCCCAAGCATACTCTCAACCATACAGGGGATACAAAATATGAAAGACCAGAATGGCAAGCTCCTAAATCAGAAGCAGGTCGCGGAATGGATATGCATGTCAGAAGCTTGGATGGAACAAGCTCGCTTCAGGGGTACAGGAATCCCTTACATAAAGATTGGCCGTGCTGTCCGGTATCGTGGCGAGGACGTCCAGGCATACATCGACGCGAGAGTGCAAAAATGATTAGCATGTCAAATGGAGGGATCATGGGTCACACTAAAGAGTTGCTTAACCGCCTTACTGAAATCCGTGAAGCGTGCGAAATAGCCGCGTCACCCGACGATACAAACCTTAACGAGGTCGTGGAGGAAATTGACCGGCTGGCGCTCATCTGCATTGCCAACCTAAAGGAAGGGAAGACCGCTCTCTAGTTTTTATCGGTGGTTGAGATGCTAGTGGTGTTATTTCGGGTTCCTGTCAGGGAAGTGGGGTGTTATTTCGGGTTCCTGACAGGAATCAAATGCAATATATAGGAGATATAGAATAATGGAAGTAACGGATACCATGAGGGAAATGGTTCAAGAGGGACAAAAGGAAGGGGAAGGGGAAGCTGGCCGAGAGAATACAGGAGGCAAAACGAAAGGTCCATTTACCGGGCAAACGATCAAAGCGGTTCTTGGAGATGACGAATTCGCCCTTAACGAGCAAGGGCTTTTCCATGTAGCAATCGACGGAGACCGGATCAACCCAATAATGTTGGTTTGCGCTCCGCTGAAAATCGTGGCGGACACCCGCGATGTCAACGGCGAAAACTGGGGGCGCATCCTTGAATTCCGAGACAAGGACGGCAAGCTCCAGCAGTACACCATGAGGATGCAGGATTTGAGGCGAGACGGGGATGACGTTGTAGATGTGTTGCTCTCAAGAGGACTATCCATCGCACCAGGGAAAAAGTCACGACTACGACTTGTCGAGTACGTTCAAAACAGCATGCCTGAAAACGACACAAAAGCTAGATCCACCGACATGACGGGTTGGCATGATCAGCGGTTCGTGCTGTCAAATGAGATCATCGGAGAGGGCAAGGAGCAAATTCTCTACCATGGGCGGCAACCGAATGCCAAGACCTACGAGCAGAAGGGAACCCTTGAAGAATGGCGGTCGAATATAGCTAGGCTCTCCGTAGGCAACTCCCGGCTAATCCTCGCCATTGCAGCAGCATTTGCGGCACCAATTCTTCGTTTAGTGGGAATGGAGGGCGGCGGCGTCCACTTCGTTGGTACCAGCAGTACAGGAAAAAGTACGGCCCTTTACGTGGCAGCATCGGTAATGGGTAGCCCCGAGCACTACAACCAATCGTGGCGGGCAACTGGTAACGGGCTGGAAGGGATTGCAAAATTTCATAACGATACATGTCTCATCATAGATGAAATGGGGCAAGTTCAGGCGAAGGAGGCTGGAGAAATTAGCTACATGCTAGCAAACGGGGCTGGGAAACTCAGAGCCAACATAAGAGGTGAGGCGCGAGAGAAAGCAAACTGGCGATTGCTCTTTCTCTCTTCAGGTGAAGTGACATTGGCGGAACACATGAACGAAGGAGGGAAGAAAGCACGGGCTGGTATGGAAATCAGACTTGTGGATATTCACGCTGATGCAGGAAAAGATATGGGAATATTCGAAGACATTCATGGGTTCGGTAATGGCGCCGAATTCTCGGACATGTTGAAGTCTTGCGCTGCGGATTACCACGGGGTCGCTTTCCGAGAATTTGTCAGGTGTATCATCGCCGAAGGTGATCTCATACGCGCTAGTATCGGGGAACTTCAAGAAGATTTTTTGGAGAACCAAATACCTGAAAATGCATCAGGGCAAGTCAGGAGGGTGGCTGCACGGTTTGCACTCATAGCCGCTGCCGGTGAACTTGC
>JACMJI010000024.1 GCA_014380705.1 Gorillibacterium sp.
CGCGAGGCCGCGCTGACTATAATAGCGATCAAAATGATCGCTATTTGTTCATAAGGGCATGAACAACGACAGTTGAGCCATCGATCCTGCACGTTGTACAGGATCAAGCCACATATTCGTAGATAACACTGAAAATCCTGTACAATGTACAGGATTTTTACTCAATCAGAACTTTCTGATTCCGCATCGGTATACTCACGGCCCTACAGGACGCCGATAGGCGTTTATCCTTATAACCAATAATTTGTACTGTAAGATCTCTTAATTAGTTCACTGAATAATAGCCTTTGTTATTTTAGAATAGGGAGTAATTCGGCGAAAAAGACCATCACGCCCGAAGATGATTAAACTTATCGAAGGGAAGGGATAGAATGGTTAAGAGAGGTTTGTTATTTATTCTTGCATCTTTTTTGCTGCTTGGTACTGCTCTACCGGTTGCATCTGCTGTGCCGGTTGCATCCGAACAGTGGGAAGCCGTTCCAATGGTAACAGAGAGCATTCGAGGTGCGGGGCATCCAGGAGGAGAAGGCGGGCAATGGCCGCTTGCCATGGCTACGGATTCGCAGAATGGCTCTTTCCTGATGTACGGGACGGATGTAGGCGGTGTGTACCGCAGTCTGGACGGCGGGGAGAACTGGGAACCAAGCAACGTAGGGCGCAATTCACGCGGGGCTACAGCCTTTGCAATCGATCCGAACAACAGCAAACGGGTCTTACTGACAGCGGGTAATTCGTTGGAAATGGACATGCACGGACTATACTTGTCCACTGACCAAGGAGCCACTTGGAAAAGTGTCCTGCCCAAGAGCAACATCGGTTATCGGGATGTCCGTGACCAACTTGCCTATGACCCGGCGAGTTTTGATAAGAAACTAGGGTACAGTAAAGTCGCTTACTGGTCGAGCCAAACCTCTAAGAAGGAGACTGGCCGTCTATTCAAGTCGGTTGACGGGGGCCTGACTTGGAAGGAACTGCCCAACTCTGAGAATTACGGAGGCAGTATTATAAAGATCCATCCTTCGAAGGGTTTTGTCTACATAGGCGGAGCCCAAGGGTTTTACCGAAGCCTGGATGGAGGCAAAACATTTACAAAGATGTTAAGCGTTGATTCTATTACTGGACTTGACGTGTCACCAGCCGATCCAGATAAAGTGTTTCTAAGCACAGCCGATAGTATTTATGTATCAACCAATAGGGGTCAGGACTTTAAAAAGATAGATTCAAGTTTGTTGCCACTGCTAGTCTCTAAGGAAGACAAGGCCATGGATCCGATAGGGTATTGGAACCTGAAGGTTAGCCCAGTCAATTCCAAGCATTTGGTCATGTTCAATGGCGATGGGGACTGGAACTGGAGCCGTTATTCTTCCAAAGACGGCGGGTTGACTTGGATCAAGGGGCAATTTGACAACACGTACAGCTTTATACCTTGGAACTCACGGCCCGGCAATTTCACTTGGCATCCGAAGCAAGAAAATGTCATTTGGTCGTTTATCGGCGACTTTATTGTGAAGAGTACGGATAATGGCGCTAACTGGATGTGGAACAACAATGGCAATCTCGGAATTATGACGGGTGACCATTGGAATTTCAACAATCAGAATCCAGACCTCATCGCGTTTGGCTCCCAGGATTACTCGGGTGCTATGACTACGAATGCAGGGGCGACATGGAAGTATCTCAACACCATGAATCAGGAATGGGGCGGTTGGTCCTATGGCGGGTATGCTGTGACTCCCAAAGTCATCGTGACCGGTGATGCATCATGGGACAACGGCTGGGATAATGATAGAGGCGGCTTTCAACGGAAAATTGAGGTCAGCAGGGATGGTGGTCTCACGTTCCAGAAGTTTAACGATATTGTCCTGAAAGGCTTTGCTTCCTCCTATTCCGAACCAACCGATGAGAAAATCGTGTTTGTTTATGAGTATAGGAGTACGGATCAGGGATATACATGGACGAAAATGGAGGGGGCAAAAGGTGTAATTACCTCCAATCCGAAAGGCGAGCATGAATTGTATGGTGTCAACAATTCCGACGTCGTCGTCAGTTGGGATAAAGGCATTACGTGGGAGAAGGTTGCCACCGTACCCGCTCAAGCGGACGGTTCGGTTGACCAGATCTCCGATATTGCGCTGGATCATGTTCGGAGCCTGATATACATCGCTACCCACAAGGGTAATGACCGCAGCAATCTTTATCAATACGACATGACAACGGGTAAAATCCTAGATCTTACCTCGGTCGTTCCGGGGGATCAATACGGCAACCAGCATACCTGGACAGTTGCGGTAGATCCTGTCAACACGAGTGTTGTTTATGCTGGTGGTCCGGGCAACGTTTATCTGACGGACACTTCGGTCATTCGTTCAACGGATGCCGGGAAGACATGGCAAACGCTAACGAAGAATAACCGCGATTCCATCGTGAAGCAAGGACTGGATGGAGCGCATGAAGCTTCACTTATTCGTGTTCATCCTGTTACCCGTTATGCCTATGTAAGCGGACAATGCTTTGGCTGGTGGAAGATTGCACCTCCTGGAAGTGATGTAACAGATGTGGGGGCAGCACCGCTATTAGTCTCGGAAGGCAATGGCCAAACTACCCTTCAATGGTTCGGTAATGGCGGACCTGACGAAACACTGGTACATGGCATTCTTAATAACCTCAATAATAATACGATACTAAACAAATTAGCGTATGATCTGAACGGTGATCGAAAGATCACCATGCTAGATGCGGATATAGCAAGACGAGCAATCGAAGAGCTTAATTCCGCGGGGCCACTTCAGTATGAAGTCTACCGGAGCACCAGTCCTAAAGGGAAGTTTGTAAAGATTTCTGGTTCCCAAACGACGGTTACGTATACGGACATCAACGTGAAGAACGGCGTTAAATATTATTATAAAGTAAAAACTGTTGGCTCTAACGTGTTTACGAAAACCGCAACGGTAACGCCGAATAGGAAAGCGGTTGCCTATCTGCTTCTCTCTGTCGGAACGGACAAAATCGAGCTTGATTGGGAGAAGAAATCAGGCACGTATTCCGTCTATCGGGCAGTAGGTGAAGGAGAAGCCGTCAAAATTTCCGAGGGACTGACAACGACTCGGTTCGTGGATATGGCTGTCAAACCGGATGAAAATTATCGGTACTATATCACCGCCACGGGGATGGCTGGAATCAGCGCTTCATCGACGGTAAAGTCCGCACAGCTGTTCACAGTTAAACCAGAGTAAGGAAGCTAAAAAATTCACAAAGACTAATCTAAATAATGCATACCTGGCACTCCAGCCAGGTATGCTTTGTTTGTTGCCTATTTCAGACCTTATCATTATTCTTCCAACTTTCGGTGCGTCCAAGCCAGGTTGCTGAAGAGTAATGATTATGTTTGGGCCGAAAATATGAGCATAATTGGCTTTCATTCATTTTATGGTAAAATGACAGCACTAATAGGAAACATGCAACCGTGGAATGTGGGCGGTGAAGGGAGCATTATCGATGAGCAAGACGAATCTGTATAGCCAAGTTATCCAAGCCCAACGGGAATTCTTCACCTCAGGACAAACGAGAAGCATAGAGTGGCGTTTGCGCACACTTGGTAAGCTTAAACAGGTATTGAAGCAACACGAGGGGGAAATCCTCGAAGCGTTGAAACAGGACTTAAATAAGTCAGAGCATGAGGCTTATATGACAGAAGTGGGCATTATTTATCAGGAGATTGATTACACCCGCAAGCATCTGAGACGCTGGGCCAAGCCGCGACGCGTAAGAACAGCGATCACTCATCTGGGTTCAACAGGGTTAATACTTTCCGAGCCGTTTGGAACGGTTCTGATCATTGCCCCCTGGAATTACCCTTTTCAACTGGCGCTCTCGCCACTGATTGGAGCCATCGCAGCCGGAAACACGGTGGTTCTTAAGCCATCTGAGCTTACCCCGACGATTTCTTCTTTGTTATCCACCCTCATTATAGAAGCGTTTAAGCCTGAGCATGTGGTCGCCATCGAGGGCGGAGTGGACGTGTCGACCGAGCTGCTGAAGCTGAGATTTGATTATATCTTTTTTACAGGAAGCGTAAGTGTCGGTAAAGTTGTCATGCTGGCAGCGGCGCAATATCTTACCCCCGTTACGCTCGAGCTCGGCGGCAAAAGTCCCTGCATCGTTCACCGTGACGCAAATCTGCCGATTGCGGCTCGCCGTATCGCCTTTGGCAAATTTACAAATGCGGGACAAACGTGCATAGCCCCCGATTACCTGCTGGTTCATCGGGAGATCAAAGAGCAATTGGTAGATGAGCTGCGTAAGGTGATCCAACATTTTTATGGGGAGCAGCCGATTGCAAGTCCACTTTACGGTAAAATTGTCAGTAAGCGTCATTATGATCGGCTAATCGGCTTTTTGCAGGATGGAAGGACAATCGTCGGGGGAGAAAGTGATCCAGAGCGGCTGAAGCTAGCCCCAACGATACTGGAAGGGGTATCATGGGATTCGCCCGTGATGCAAGAGGAGATTTTCGGACCGATCCTGCCTATTCTTGTCTATGACCAGATCGAAGAGGCAGTAACGCAGATCGCCGAGCATGAGAAACCGCTTGCCCTCTATCTTTTTGCACAGGATAAAAGCGTTCAGAAAACGATAACCGAGCAGATTTCCTTCGGCGGCGGCTGTGTAAATGATACGCTAATGCATATTGCAACGCCTCATCTGCCTTTTGGTGGAGTTGGAGAGAGTGGGATGGGCAGCTATCACGGTCGCCGCAGCTTTCAGACATTCTCTCATGAGAAAAGCGTATTAAAGCAAACCAATTGGTTTGATCTTGCTTTTCGATATCCTTCTTCAAAAGGCGGGCTCCGTATCATTCGGAGGTTTATGAAGTAGCAAGAGGAGGAATCAGTAAACAGTAATGCGAAAGTTTGCAGTCGGGATAAAGGCACGATTGTTCGCGTTTCAAGGTGGCTAACGCAGAGAAGAAGGATCTATCTTAGGAACCAAGCCTTCCTGTGCAGCCCTGTTTAGCAGGGCTGCAACAGCAGCATAGCCATCTTCACCGAGGTTGGCGGTAAATTGATTCACATACAAGCGGATATGGGCGTCGGCTACCTCGGGAGACATTTCCTGTGAGAGACCAAGTACATAATCGCGGGATGCCTCCGGGTGTTTCCAAGCATACTCCACAGATGCTTGAATTGAACGGGTAATCATAGGGAGATCCAAAGAGCGGCGGGCGACGATGGCACCTAGCGGAATCGGAAGACCTGTATCTGCCTCCCACCAGTTTCCTAAGTCTGTGACTAGTGACAGTCCATAGGATGGATAGGTGAATCGCGCCTCGTGAATAACCAGGCCAGCCTCAATCTCGCCTTTCTGCACAGCAGGCATAATTTTATCGAAGGGCATGACCACGACTTCCCCTATACCACCGGGAACGTTCTGTGCGGCCCATAATCGGAAAAGCAGATAAGCTGTCGAGCGTTCACTGGGCACCGCAATACGTTTCCCCGATAAAGCCTGGGAACCATCTGCGCAGGATCCGTTTGCGGAGAGAACTAACGGTCCGCAGCCCCGACCGAGTGCTCCTCCGCAAGGGAGAAGCGCATATTCGGACAGTACCCAAGGCAATGCTGCATAGGAAATTTTTAGTACATCGGGCCCTTTACCACTTGCCGCAAGGCTATTGGTTATATCAATGTCTGCATACGTGACTTCGAGAGCAGGCGCCTCCGAAATTAACCCATTTACCCAAGCATGAAAGACGAATGTATCATTCGGGCAAGGTGAAAAAGCGATTTTAATCGCGGTTTCCTTGTGAGTCATATAAGCACCTCCGTTAACCGTGAGCTTACTATGGTAAGGGCATGCAGTGCTTCTTCAATGCGCCAGGAGGATCGATCACGGAGGCCTACAGAATTAGAGATCGCGCGAGTCTCTATAACAGGTAGACCGCGAAGGAAGGCGGCTATTGCTACACCGTAGCCCTCCATGCCCTCGGCCGCTGCCCCTGGAATTCGCTCAGCGCGGGCAATGGCTGTGCTGAGTGTGCCTGTCGCTGTCGATACACTCAGCACAGGTCCGAGGATGACGGTCAAGTCAGTCCGAGCAAGCCCATGAGCTAGCTTATGGGCTAATACGCCATCAACCGCGATGCGCGTGGTGCCAAAGCCGAGCTCGTCTAGGCTGAAGAAGCCGTCTGGTGTTTCGGCACCCAGATCGGCGGCGACGATCTCAGTAGCGATAACCACACTGCCAATCTCGGCACGTCCAACAAAGCCGCCACCGATCCCCGCACTTATCACTAGGTCGTAATCGGCCTTAAGCAGCGCGGCCATTGTTCCAGCCGCTGCTGCTGCAGGCCCAACGCCTACCGCTACTACATCAAAGCACTCGGTCGCTTTACAGTCGCGGTCGCTTTCCAACCCGCGAAGCACGGCATCGCGCTCTGCGGCAACCGCGGTAACAATGAGGATGCGTGCAGCTTTACGCTCTACGGGGTGAACGGCCGCTGTGGTATCTGTTTGTATATGATTTTCATTCTTGATCATAAGGAATCATCCCCTTCTATGGATGAGTGGAAAACAAGTTTCAATCTATCTATTATAACAAACGGTCAAAGAGAGAACAAAAAGCGAAATTACTGTTGCAATAAAAAATCGAATTGCTTTCTAGCGGATAGGAATGTAGATTGATAGAAAGGAAGATAATGGTCGACACGATAAGGTGGTGAATGATGGATGAAGAGCTCGGCTCTGCTGACACCAACGGATGTGAAAGTCATTCGTGATTATGTGGAAAACAAGTATTCGCCTCTGTCTGGTGAGCGTCGTGCAGAGATTGTCGCAGATGCGATCCGACGCGTCCTTCATAATCACCTTCCTGAACTGTCGCAGCGTACCAAAGACGAGGTGACGAATCAATTGATTCGCAGTTTTATCTTTGGTGAACAGAGCAGCATTCAGCCAGAGGATGTGCTTCAGGCTTTGAGCACCGACCCGACCATAGGAGACGAGATAATCATAGAAACACTATTATCTTGGTTAAATATGCGTACAGCCGAAGACTGGACACGAGAAAGACTTGAGTCACACTTACAAACACAAGAGGCAGGTAGAGACCCGAAGGCTATTGAAGGTAAGCGCTTTAAAGGTCATGAAGAAGCAGCCGCCGCATTGTCTGTCGCATGTGACACGGAGCACCCATGGTTCTATCCGACGTTGAACTCATTCAAGAAGGTTTCTGCAGGCGCATTGCTAATGACCCTGCTTACCGGAACGGCGATAGGAGCTTGGGCGATTAGGCAGGACAAGGATCACCGGCTAACCAAAACAGTAGGTGTTTCCATGGCGCTACCATTGTATTCCCAAAGATTGTTGCCAATCCCAGTAAAGGTAATAGATCAAGGGATGCCTGTCGAGCTGCAATACCATGAAATAGATTCAATAGCGGTAAAAACTTATTTACATAGAAGAAACTCACTATTAGCGGATGAGCCCTATTTTAGCGCAATCGTGGAAAGTGCCCGAAAGCACGATGTTCACCCCCTGCTGCTTTTTGCAATTACTGGCCAGGAGCAAGGCTTTGTCCCGAAGTCACATGAAAA
>JACMJI010000311.1 GCA_014380705.1 Gorillibacterium sp.
GGCCGGCCATACGGATGGCCGTGTATTTATCTGTAGCTGCAGCACCCAAAATCACTTTGTCTTCCGATAAAATGCGCATAGGTTTCAACTCTCCATTTTTATAATATTTTGATAAAAAGCTTGAAGGCGATCGGCCAAAAACCGGCGTATCTGTTCTTCATCACCTTCTTCAAGAAGCCGAACTAATTCGGGCAGAAGCAGAAGGGCACTTATTTCACTAAGCACCTCCAGATTTTCTCGCCCCAGTTCTTGAGGACCAAGCATGAGCAGCAGTCGGCTAACCCTGCCGTCCTCAGCAGCAATCAGCGGTATGGGCTCGGGTAAGGCCAATAGCGCCAGCCAAGGCTGACTTACACTTGGACTCCGTGTATGAAATAGCGCCACATTTGAGTCAGGAATACGAAGACTGCCAAATTGTTCCCTAGTTAGTATCTGCTCAGTAACCATTTCTGGGTCGTCAAGTACTTTAGCTTCCAGGCCGTATTGGCATAGGCAACCGATTGCTTCTTCCAGTGAAACAGGCTGGCTTGAGTCGAAATGGAACACCTCAAAACGATTGATTAAGCCAACAATACTATTCAGAGTTGCCTGCAGGCTGCTCAGTCGAAGCATCGTCATATTGTCGTTTAACCGGGTGGCTGATGGATTTACTCGGCGTTCTCTGGGGACATTCTCGCGAATAAAAACACGCAGACGTTCGGCTTCATCCTCGGTGAGAAATGGACTTACCTTGATATAGCGGTTGGGCGCATTGGGTAAATCGATGGTTGATATGATCAGGTCATAATCAGAAGCAGGGATGCGTTCCGCATCCAGCCAGGTTACCCGCTCTGTAACCTCGATCTGGGGAAATTCTCGGTTGATCCGAACGGAGAGCATCCGGGAGGACCCGATCCCGCTGCGACAAACCAGCAAGGCTCGAATCCCACGCCCCAATTGCTTAAAGCGCTCCAGTGAAGCACCAAAATGCATGGTTATGAAGCCCACTTCTTCGTCAGGAACCTCGATTGTTTGGATGACAGCACCGGCAGCCTGTTGAACGGCAAGGAATAGCGATGCATAATCCCGGCGAATTTGCGGCAGCAAGGGATTACGGATTCGCTCACCTTGCCCTAGGCGCTCCAGGGCAGGCCGTAAATGCAGCAGAAGTCCTTCTCTTAATGTACGGTCCTCGCTGAACGATAAGCCCATCATTTCCTCAACGGAATCGATTAATTGGTTGACCAGGTGCAGCAAGTGAAAATGGTCCTCCGGCGAGGATTCACTTCGCACTTCGTTGATGACTTGTTCAAATAATTCGGCCAGGTAGCTAAACTCATCCAGGGGAAGGGTTAGGCTAAGATGTGCAGCGAGCATATGGGTCATTCCCATGGCCACGCTAGAGGAAATGCTATTTTTCCTGGCAACTTCGCCGCGAGCGGGTACCGAATGGTTGCGATCGTTGTCCCCTATCGTATTCTCTTCATCAGTCGCAACTTTCTTCGCATCTAGTGAAAAGTTCGCATGGAAGCGAGAAATGCCTATAGACAGTCGAAGCATGAGATTCGTATACGTATGTTCAGAAATATGGCTTGGCCACTGTTCCTCAGCTTTCCAGAGGACTTGGTCAACCTCTGCCATGAAGGATTTTCCGCACAGATGAAGCAGACGAGACTCAATAGGGGAGGAAGATACCTCAGGAGACCGCACATAGAGATCGGAGTCATCCAGGTTTTCACTCGCAGCGAGCCAAATAGCCTTGCGCTTATCCATCTCCATGCCGCAAATCTGTACGCCATAGCCACGGCGGCGAATGAGGGTTAAGCCGGATGGCTCCAACCATTGTTCAAGTCTGTTCAGGTCATAGCCGACCGTTGGGATGGTTACTTTTAATTCGTGTGCCAAATAAAAAAGCTTAATCGGGCTGTTCGTTTCCAAGAGTTCGCAGAGGATGAGAAGTTGGCGTTCCTCTGCCGAATAATCCGCACTTCGTTGATTTTCCAGTTCTGCACGAACAAGCCGAAGCCGTTCACTATCCTCTTGCTCCTGTAATCGAATACCAGCGCCCGCCTTACGCTGAAGCCTAATTCCGTGCCGATGCAAAAAAGCCTCTACCTCGTCCATCTCTCGGTGAATCGTTCTCACGCTGACCCCTAATTCCTCAGCGATCTGTCCGGCAGTCATGTCGTCCTTGCGGTCCATAAGCAGCTCCAACATTTGACGCTGTCGATAAGAAACTGGCAAGCTCGCATCCTCCCCTAAGGACCAACGCCTGGCAACCGCCTGGCACTGAATTGATCAGATTTTGGTGTAGGATTTCAAGTCAAAAAGCCGCATTTCCGCTTAAGCCAATTCAGGCCAGGGGATATGCAAGCCATTTGGTTTTGAAAATACCCGACCGACGTTGCTTATAAGCGGCGTCGGTCGGGTAGCAAATTAGCTAAGCCGAGTTACGAGTTGATCGTAGGCCGGGCTCTTCATGAAGTTATCAATAGAGATGTGCTCTGCATTCGGTGCTTTTACCTTGGCACGATCTGTTAACTGCTTCTGCGTGATGACGATGTCGGCATCCTGCGGAATTTCATTAATGGCTTTGTTAATTACCGTTACATTTATTCCCGCTTGCTGCAGTTTCTTGCGCAACATAGAGGCGCCCATTGCGCTTGAGCCCATACCCGCATCGCAGGCAAATACGATTTTTTGAACATCGGCTTTGGCAGTTTGACCTATTGCAACGGAAAGTGCAGCGGCTTCGGTTCTGTTCATACCCGCGGCTTTTCTTTCCTTCATTTGAGTGGTAGCTGCTTCCAAATCATCATCATCTGTTTTCTTCGTTGTTTTTAGCAACAAGTAAGCAACGATGAACGAAACAATAGCTGCCGTAATCACACCACTCATTGCAACCAGGAAGCCACCCTTTGGTGCCATGGCCATGTAAGCGAAAATACTACCTGGAGAAGGGGAACCAACAAGTCCAGCATCCAAAATAGTGAAGGTGAAGGATCCGGTAACGCCACCTGCCATTACTGCAAGAAGCAGACGAGGGTTCATCAGCACATAAGGGAAATATATTTCGTGGATCCCGCCGAAGAAGTGAATAATCGCAGCACCAGACGCTGATTGCTTAGCAATACCGCGACCTGCGATCATATAGGCCAGTAGAATACCAAGACCTGGACCTGGGTTTGACTCAAGCATGAACAAGATCGACTTGCCATGCTCTTTAACATCCTGAAGACCAATTGGAGTCAAGACGCCGTGGTTAATAGCATTGTTAAGGAACAAAATTTTACCAGGTTCAATGAGAAGGTTAACCAGTGGAATAAAACCTGAATTTACCAAGTATTCAACACCGCGAGAGAGTGCATCACTTATCCCAGACACCGCGGGTCCAATGACCAGGAAGGCTAGAATCGAGATGATCGCACCTAGAATACCAAGGGAGAAATTATTGACGAGCATTTCGAAGCCGGCTCTAACTTTGCCTTCGATTGATTTGTCAAATTTCTTTAAGATCCAAGCAGCCAGCGGTCCCATGATCATGGCTCCCATGAACATAGGGATCGATGTCCCGACAATGACGCCCATTGCTGCGATGGCACCGATGACGGCACCACGGGTTTCGTGCACCATTTTACCACCCGTGTAAGCGATAAGAAGTGGCAAGAGATAAAGAATCATTGGATCTACAAATTTAACAAGCTCCTTGTTCGGAAAGTAACCGGTAGGGATAAACAAAGCAGTGATTAAACCCCAAGCAATAAACGCGCCAATGTTTGGCAAAACCATACCGCTTAGGAAACGACCAAATTTTTGTACACCGACCTGCAATAACCCCGATGAAGCTTTCTTCATTCCGACTGAAGACATAGTTTAGTGTCCCTCCTAGATGTTTGTAGTTCTCGCGTGTTGGAGCAAGGGCTGCTAAGGTACATCCCGCTTTTTTGGATAATCGGCTAAGCTCCTAGTCGACTGTAGGATTTCAGCATCGATTTTCTTATTGTTATCGTTTTCACGAATAGCGAGTGGACTTAAATTTCTCGTCCTTGTTACTATTGTAGGGTACGGAATGAGTGACTACAACGAAATGAAAACCGGATTCCGGCATGATTGTTGCTGACAACATTTTATTACCAGACGTCCCCGTGCGAGGAGAAACAACCACAGAATCGGGACTTGGCGAATTATAAGATAACGGGGTCGAGAAGCGGCAGCCAATGGATAATTGGTTCACCATCGCTAGTCATACTTGCCGTACCCACCCATGGGTGGCGGGTAGGACCGAATGTAAAGTAATGAGCGAGAAGGGAGCGATAGACATAGGGAATCTCCCGATCTCCCTGTAGTACCTCTTGCTTGGGAACCCAAGACAAGAAACCCTCGTCGGTATCCACAAAGTCTCGTCTCGATGTCTCGCCAATATAGAAAAACTGCTGACGCAACTCGTCTCCTTTAAGACGCAGCAGAATATAGTGCAACTTCAGCCCTTTAATATCCTCCGAGTCAAAGCCAGTCTCCTCAAAAATTTCCCTTCTGCATGCAGCCTCAGGATTGGTAATCTCAAAGGGTTCCATATGACCGCCAACAGCAGCCCAGGTACCAGGATGCAAGGTGCGGGTGGCTGAGCGTTTCATCATCAGCAGGTCATCTCCATGAAATAATACGCCAACAGATAATAATCTAAGTTTCATTTAGCATTCCCCATTTTTTATCATTTTAATTGTCAAAAAATCCACTATCCTATATAATGTCCACTAGAGTTAAACATATGTCTATTCAGAGGGGACGCGAAAGCGTTGGACCAACATGCGCAGGAACGTTACTATGTAGTGAAGGAAGCTATTCTACCCGAAGCCTTGCTCAAAACGATTCATGCGAAGGACTTATTAGCAAGCGGGGCCGTCAGAACCGTAAATGAGGCGGTTGATCGCGCACAGCTAAGCCGCAGTGCCTTTTACAAGTATAAGGATGGGATTCATCCCCTCAGTCATCTCGATAGAGAACGTCTAATTACGCTGTCTATGGATCTGGAACACCGTTCTGGAATACTGTCCCGGGTACTCAGCCTAATCGCTACCCAAGAAGTGAGTGTCCTGACGATTCAGCAATCCATTCCTTTGCAGGGGCTTGCCAATGTTGTGATAACAGCAGATATATCACAGATGAAGCAGGAGATTATGAGCTTGCTTGCGTCCGTACGAAACATCGAAGGTGTAAAGAGTGCAGCGGTCATAGGCAGGGGATAGTGGTCCCTGTATTTTTTCATATTTAAGGAGGGCAAGCAAGGTGATGAAACCAATTAAAGTAGGAATGCTCGGCCTGGGGACGGTAGGTACAGGAGTGGTGCGCATCGTCGAAGGCCATCAAGAGGACCTCGCGCGGCAAGTA
>JACMJI010000312.1 GCA_014380705.1 Gorillibacterium sp.
GAGGAGTGACAAGATGAATTTAATTAGTGAACAACCCGGAAAGACACCAGGATACTGGTGTACATGGGGATTGCAGAATACTTTAGCGGCTTCACAAGACACATCTAATTCATTTGGTTTTACAGGGCATTCATTAATTGCCAAAACACTTACAGAAGAGAATATGTTAAAACATTCCTTTGAAACAAATTTTTTGGTAAATATTAGAGGCGACCTATTCGTGCTGTATGATCTGGGTTGGGACGTGCCTGGGGATGTTTCATTTGACGGAAATAATTGGATGCTGGGATCATT
Organism: Gorillibacterium sp.; assembly: GCA_014380705.1. The sequence continues at coordinate 295 of JACMJI010000312.1, forward strand.
GGAGGTTGCAACAGACAAGTTTCCGTCCGCCAGCGGTACTCCGACGGAACGGTTATTTAAATTGAACGAATGGACAAAGTCTTATGGATGGCGTGGTGCAGCTCTCTGGGTCTCGGCTAATGCTTATGGAGATGGCAAGGATGACATTCGTTTTTCCGATGAGAATTTGGAAAACTATTTTCGTGAACGGATGAAGTGGAGCGCCGAAGCGGGTATTGAATATTGGAAGGTAGACTATGGTTTACGCGCGCTAGATCATAAGTTTCGTGAAATGTTGACACGTATTGGCCGAGAAGTAGCACCAAATCTGCTTATTGAGCATGCCCGTAATGGCGGACCGCTTAATGATGTAGAATGTCCTTGGGATACGCCAAACGTGAAAGGAACAGGTCTTTTTAAAGCATGGGATGAAGGTTTAATCTATCAAGCTTCTGTTGATATGGTGCAATTTAGCGATGTGTTTCGTACCTACGATGTTTCACGTACCTTATCTGTTCCTACTACGCTTGATCGTGTCAGTGAAATGCTTCAAGCATTTTCAGAGACGGGCAATACTTGTATTTTAAATTGCGAAAGCGAGCCTTTAATTGGCTCAGTTCTAGGCTGTGCGATCGGCATCATGGGGCATCATCAAGAAGAGGGAGAAGCACAACTTACAGACAACAGCCATGCGGACGAATATGTTAGGGCGATCAAGTGGCAACGTATGGCACCCGCATGGGGAGTGGGGTATGGAAAAAATTACAGCGACACTGAGTATTTAGCGGACATGTGAAACTTTCCGCAAGGCTCGGATTGGGTAGACTATTTGGACGGAAGTGTAGTGAAACAACTTGCTCCTGCTCGGGTTTCTCGGGGGATGTTATTGCCCGAAGTTCGTACCTTTGGGGATCAATTAAAGCCATATGTCATATGTAGCAAACATCCCAGTGGAGCTGTATCCGTTGCTCTCTTGCCACGGGTAACCGTAGAATCAGGCATCATCCATACCAAGGCAGAAGTAGAGCTTCAGTTAGAAGAGATCATTGATATCCCAGTTGGTATATTTGGTCAGTTGGATAGGCTTATTATCCATTTTAAACAGTTGATTACTAGTCCGTTTGAGGTTTGGGCTCAAGATTTGGCTAAAGAAGAAGCGATTAATATAACGGATCAAATTTCTTTAGAGAGTCAAAGTTTAATCATTCCAGGTGGGTTAGTAGACGAGCTATGCGGTGGGAGTCATTTGCCCGGAGTCGTGGTTAAGCTAATACTAATCTGAGGAGCGATTATTGAATAATTTCAACGTTTTATTCAGGTCATGTTATTACGTTTACAACGATGTCGATGCTATATGAGCAACCTAAAGAGAAGTGACCGTGAGGTTACTTCTCTTTAGGTTGGTGTTGAACCTTCTAGCATCATATGGCCGACATTGGGTGCTATTAATCTATCGTTATGCTCCGAGGTGGTGGAGCTGGATGGCTATGGGATAGGATTTTACATCACAAATTTATTAGATAATAAAACATCCATCAGATTAGGATATTACCATATCATTGGAATTCAGCTCACGATAAAATAAGTTTGTAAGCAGATAACCAATTTAGGGGGATGTCGAATGTTTAAAAAATGGATAATGGTTTCGATTGCAATACCTATCTTGTTCACAACAATACTTGGTTGTTCCAGTAGTAAAAGCTCAGAAACAACAGCAACTCCAGTTTTGGAGCAATCACCTGATATGCCAAAAGACGATGCAACGGCACCAATGAAGGATGGAAAATTTGATCCGCCAATTACAATGACAACGATTCGTGACGTAGGCGGCGATGTTAAATTTAAAAGCGGTGAAACCATAGAGAATAACGTTCTTAACACATGGTTCCACGATAAAATGGGCATTGATGTCAAGCATCTTTGGACAGCCAGTGGAGGAGATGCTTATAATAATAAACTGCGGTTGTCTTTATCGGCTAATGAACCGCTTCCTGATGTCTTCGTTGTTAATGACGGTCAGTTAATCAATGATTTTATTGATTCAGGCAAGGTTATGGATATATCACAGCTTTGGGAACAGTATGCAAGCCCACGTATAAAGAAAATCTATGGCGATTTCCCTCAAGCTTTCTATCCTTCTACGAAAGACGGAAAGAAGTATGGTGTTCCCTTGTTTACTGGAGGAAATGTTTCGGATAACGTGATGTGGATCCGTAAAGATTGGTTGGATAAATTAAACTTGCAAGCACCGAAAACGTTGGATGAACTGGAAAAGGTTATGGATGCATTCGTTAATCAGGATCCAGACGGAAACAATAAGAAGGATACTATTGGCATTTCCGCTCAAGGCAAATCCTATTTGGGAGCTTGGATGGGAGATTTGGGCTTTGTATTTGGCGGTCTGGGTAATATCGGAATGCCAGGCATGTGGAGCAAAGCTGCAGATGGTACCCTACAGTACGCCTCTGTTCAACCGCAAGCTAAAGACGGTTTGCTGAAGCTTCGAGATTGGTTTGCAAAAGGATATCTCGATAAAGAATTAGGAATTTTGGATGAAACAAAAGCATCAGATAGCTTCGTGCAAGGCAGATCAGGAATTATTACATGTGGTACTTGGTTTCCAGGTTGGCCGATGCCTGATCTTCTGAAAAACCATCCAGAAGCCAAAGTTATTCCGATTCCAATTCCATCAGGAGTTGATGGTAAAATTGGACGTTGGGGTGAAGGCGTACAGCAAGGACAAATCTTATTTAGCAAGGATTTTAAACATATTGATGCATTCTTTAAATATTTGGATACTGGATTTGATTCAGTCCTTAATGATGGAGAATTTAAAGATGGTTACTTTGAAGGTTATGATTATGTAATGAAAGATGGGAAGAAGAGCTTTGGTGGTAAGGATAATCCAGACAAGGTCGATGTAGGTGCTTATTATTTAACGAGACATACACAAGATATTCCTTACAACCAAATTGCCGTGATGAAAAAATTAGCTGAGGGAGCACAACCCGCCAACTCTTATGAAGAAGGTTTATTAGCTAAAGATAAACTTGAGCTTGAGGCAGCGGTTATTGATGACAACCAGAATGATTATAAAATGACGACTGAATTCATCGGTTCACCGACTACGACAATGCAAGCCAAAGGTGAATTTTTAAAGAAGATTGAATTGGAGACCTTTATGCAAATTATTTATGGAAAAGGAAAAATTGAAGATTTTGATACCTTTGTTTCCCAATGGAAGTCAGGTGGCGGAGACGAAATCACCAAAGAAGTCAACGAATGGTATGTATCAGTAACCAAGAAGTAATTAGGTGTTTAGAAACGTTATTCTAAAAAGATATACAGAGATCTTTATACAAGAACGGTATGCATTATCTATGCATACCGTTCTAAGTTATAATAAAGCTTAGAAAAACCGGAAGGAGAAGTCCTGGATATGTTTGGAAGACTTACGATTTCCGCTAAAATTATCATATTTATTGTATCTTTAATGATCCCAATTATATTAATTTTTAGTTATTCTAATTATTCCAGTGTGCGAGTTGTAGAAAAGGAATTAAAATTATCTACGCAGAATCGAATCTCTTTCTTTATGAACCAAATGGAACGAAATACAGATCAATTATCGCTGATGCTCATGACTTTAATCAAAGATCCATTAATGATAGATTTGCTAAATCCGGCTATACAAAGCGATAATTTAAATTTCATTAATTTAAAGAAAAGTATCTTGGACAAGCTGAGTTTGCAAAGCGTGACTTCCAACTTTTCAAATAATATTGTGATCTATATTCCTCCCATTAAGCAGATTATAAGTAATTATGGAAATGAACAATTCAATATAGCAACTTTACAGCAAGACTATACGGCTAATTGGCAGCTCATTGGCACGGGTTCCAATCGATCCTTTATTTATTATTTGGTTTCCCCTTACCCCACACGTCATCATTTAAAAGATGCTAATTTCGTACTTAAATTATCGTTTCCGGAAGAAAATATTCGCAGGATGCTCGATGTACTAAAACAAGGGAATAACGGAGATCCATTTATGTATTCAGTAGGGATGAAGCCCATCTTTACATCGACTGTCAATCAAGAACGAACGGCTGAATTGATGCTAATTCTTGATAAAACAAGCCTACAAGCCTCAGGTAATTTCGTGACTGATTTAAATAAGCGGACTTATTTGGTTAATTATATTGAGTCGTCTTCGCTAGGGATGTATCTGATCGATTATTCTCCGATGGAAGATATAATATCGCCGATAATGAAGAGCAGAAATATTTTTTATGCTTCCTTGGTCGGATTTGTAATTGTTTGTTTTCTAGCATTTGTGATGTTATACCGCAGTGTACAGACGCCCATTCGCACCTTAATTCTTGCCGTTCAACGCATAAAAAAGGGAGACTACTCCGTTAGAATTCACGCAAATACAAGGAATGAATTTGGCTTTTTATTTTTGCGGTTTAATGAAATGGCTGCGGAGACCGAAGATTTGATTAAGGTTGTCTACACCGAAAAAATTCGCACACAAGAAGCCGTGTTAAAGCAGTTGCAGTCGCAAATCAATCCCCATTTTCTCTACAACTGTTTGGCGTTTATCTCCAGTATGGCCAAGCTTAAAGAAAATGAGGCAATCGTGGCAATGTCACAAAATTTAGGTAAATATTACCGTTACACCACTAAATTAGAAAAGCAAAATGTGACCTTGACTGATGAAATAAAGATGGTTCGCAGCTATCTGGAAATTCAAAGCTTGCGATTGCAACGTATTGAATACGAAATTCAATTAGAACAAGGGTTAGAGTTTATAGAGGTTCCGAGACTCATTATCCAGCCGATTGTAGAAAATGCTATCGTACATGGCTTGGAGAGTAAAGAAGGGATCGGTCATTTAAGCATTGTTTGCTCTGAAGTATCGGGTTGGGTACAAATCGTTATTGAAGATGATGGCAAGGGTATTGACCCCAATCAATTAGAAGAAATAAATCGCAATGTATCGGACCCTTATCATGAGGAGAGGAATTTCGGTACATGGAACGTCAACCAAAGACTAAAGTTATTTTTTGGCGAGGGTGCCTCCATTATATTTAAAAATCGCGATCAAGGTGGCACAACGGTTATATTAAAATGGAAGCACAATCCTAGCTAAGTGCTTGATTAGGATAGAAGGAGTGAATAAAACTTGTACCAGCTTCTTATCGTAGATGATGAAACTCACCTGGTCGACAGTATGGCTGAAACAATCGACTGGCAGCAGGTAGGTATCGGGGCAGTTTACCGGGCTTATTCGGGTCAAGAGGCGCTTGAGATGATTCGAACGCATTCCATTGATATTGTCATTACGGACATCCGGATGCCAGGAATTTCTGGGCTTGATCTTATTAAACAAATTTATTTGGCCTGGAACCGGATTAAATGCATCATCGTTTCTGGTTATGCTGAATTTGAATACGCCAAGCTGGCGCTAGAGTACAGTGTAGAGAATTATTTACTTAAACCGGTTAGCGATGAGGAGGTTGTCGAAGCTGTTGAAACTGTAATCCAACATCTCCAAACAGAGTGGATAAACGTCTCTTCTAGACAAAGATCTGAAAAAGCCCTAAAGGATCATCTTCCCTCTTTACAGTCACAGTTATTAAAAGAATTACTCCATGGCAAAAGAATCAAAGCAGAATTGTTAAAAGATAAGCTAGAATTATACGAACTTAACTTTACTACGGATGATTCGGCTTGTGTAATGATGCTTAGACTGGAGGAACCTTTTCAAAATTATAACAACCAAGATTTAGCATTGATTGAATATTCCGTATGCAACATTGCCCAAGAAACTTTTGAAGATGCCTTTGAGCTGTGGTGTGGGAAAGAAACGCATGATTATCTCGTCATCATTGTGAAACGCCGTAGCGTTCCCTTAAAATCAACATCCGCTACTTTTGAACAATATACCGCTCATTTCCAGCACTGCGTTAAAACGTATTTAAAAGGTTCCATTTCACTTATTTCTAGTGCTTGGGGTACTTTTCCTGCGCAAATTCCAGATTTATACCAATCTGTGTTATTGGCTTTCCGGCAAATGGTTGGAAGCGAGGATCAAGAGTTACTTTTAAGTCTGGAAGTCCCCTTTACCAAACCGAATGCCGTTCATGCCCTGCATTATCTTTACGATCCCCCCAGCTTAATTCAACTATTGGAGGTCGGGCGATGGAACGAAGCAGAAGAAAAGCTTGAGTTAACTTGGAAAGAGTTTACGAAAGATGGTTCGGAATCCCAAGAACTTTTAATTGAAGCCTATTCAGCCATTCTTCACGCGTTAACTTATTTAACTCATAAGAATGGCAAACGCTTGTCTGATCTTTTCGGTGCTGAGTATGAAACCTGGATAAATAGAAAGATCCAATCCGTCTCCCAATTAAAGGAGTGGAGCTTCAGGGCATTGGAGATCATTAAACAGGATCTTGCGGAGAACACCAAGGGAATGAAAGCACATGTTATCCAACGCGTAAAAGAATTCGTAGAATCCCAATTTAACATTGATGTTTCCCTGCAAGCCATGGCAGACCACGTTTATCATCATCCGGTCTACTTGTCCAAACTCTTCAAATCGGAAACCAAAGAAAGCTTGAGTGATTACATTTATCGCGTTCGGATGGAAAAAGCTGCCTATTGGTTGCGTAATTCGGATATGAAGATTTATGAAATAACCAGCGAACTGGGCTATCAGAACCCGCAGTACTTCAGTAAAGTGTTTCGCAAATATTTTGGGTCCACGCCGCAAGATTATCGAGACGCATAGTGTTGAATTCCGGATAGGAGACTATTAAAGGCTTACACATAAAAACGGAAGCCTAACATGTCGGTAGGCTTCCGTTTTTATGTTAATTATGATAGTTATGTGTAAGTTTTTTTATTCTTTAACCGCACCCAATACAATGCCTTTGACGAAATATTTTTGCAAAAAAGGGTAGATAAGAAGTACGGGTAGAGCACCAATAAAAATTTGCGCCGCTTTAACCGTTCGCTGCGATAGATTCTCCAGTTCCTCGGGGCGAGGGGCAATCTTAGAAAAATCTTGTTGGACAATAATCGTTTGCAGAAAAGTTGCTAGTGGGTATTGGCGATAATTTGTTATATACAATAAACCGTCAAACCAGGAATTCCAATTCGCTACAATACTGAACAAAACCAAGGTGGCTATAGCTGGCATTGAAATGGGAAGGTAAATATACACCAATGTTCGAAGCGGAGTAGCTCCATCGATATAAGCAGATTCTTCTAATTCCTTAGGTACTCCCCTGAAAAAATTAAGCAGTAGAATCATCAGCCAAACATTAACCGCGCCGGGAAGAATGAGCGCCCATATGGTGTTCATAAGATGTAAGTTACTGATCAATATATACGAAGGTACCAAGCCACCACTGAAGAGCATCGTAACCACGAAAAACCATGAATACAGGTTTCGACCTTTGAATTCCTTGGATAAGGGATAAGCTGCAAGTGTAATTAGAATCATCGTTATTAAAGTACCGAATACCGTACGTTTGATTGCAATGCCAAGCGAGCGAATAAAGTTTTCATTGTCAATTGTTTTTGCATATGCTTCGACCGTAAAATCAATCGGCCAAAAACTGACCAGATGAGCCGCGGCGGCTGATTTTCCACTAAAGGATACAGCCAGAACATGAACCATCGGTAGAATGCAGAGGATGCCTAATATGCCAAGAATTAAATAGTTTACTAAACTAAATGCCCGATAGCCAAACGTTTTATGGTACATGTGCAATTCCCTCCTGTCGAGTTATTAAAGTTAAAAAATCTTGTAATTCGCAACTTTATAGGCAATCCGATAAGCTGTTACAATTAAAATTGTGCCTACGAAAGATTTGAACAATCCCACGGCAGTTCCAAAGCCCATTTTTCCATTTAAAATTGAAATCCGATAAACAAAAGTATCGATGATGTCTCCTTTTTGATAAACTAAAGGGTTATAAAGATTAAAGATTTGATCAAATCCGGCATTGAGAATATTACCTAGTGAGAGCGTTCCAACAACTACCGTGATGGGCAACAAGGAAGGCAATGTGATATAAAGGGTTTGCTTCCATCGAGTGGCACCATCCACTTCTGCTGCTTCATAAAGGGAAGGATTGATACTCGTTAAGGCAGCAAGAAAGACAATGGTGCTAAACCCGAACTCTTTCCAAATGTCCGTAAGGATAACGGTAAATAAAAACCAGTTGTTGTCCCCCAGAAAGAGGATGGGTTCAATGTGAAACACAGAAGTTATCAATTGATTAATGAGTCCGCTGTTTACTGAAAGAATATCAATCAGAATGCCGCCTAGAATAACCCAAGATAAAAAATGAGGTAGGTAAACTAGCGTTTGAATAACTCTTTTGAAAAAAACATGCCGAACTTCATTGAGAAAGACGGAAAAAACAATCGGAACAAACAAACCAAAAGTCATTTTCAATGAAGCAATAACAATGGTGTTAACAATGACTTGTTGGCTATCTGGTCGTTGAAACATGGTTTGAAAGTTGTCCCACCCGACCCACTTCGACTTAAAAATGCCGAGCCAAGGTTTATAATCCTGAAAGGCCATGATAATTCCGCCCATCGGAACATAAGCAAATATAAGAATAAATACAACAGCAGGCAGTAGCATGAGGTGATAGCGCCAAGTGCGTTTCCAATAATTACTCGCTCTTTTTTTGTTTAAAAGCTGTGGTTTAGTTTGCTGCATTTTTATGGACATGTTCCAACTCCTCTTATCTTCTGTAAACTAATTGTATCAGTAAGATAGCGTGTGAAATACGGTAACATGTTAAGGTGAATGCACTTTTGATAGTGTATTGATATTCAGAAAAATAGGGTGATTTTATGATGCGATAAAATTTTAAGAGATGCTGATAGACAGTTTTTTTGTTTTATTATTGCGACAAAAGGAATTTCATCGAGGGAATGGAAAGGAATCTTTGCTTCAATATGTATTTAAGATTTTACTTGGAAACGCAAAACCGTTTTTAATTTATCCGGTGCGGTTTTCCGTGCATCTGTAATGTAAATCTCCCGATGAAGCATGGATTTGCGTTTTAGATGTTTCTCGTCACAGAATTGCTCCATGCTGGCAAAAGAAGCCGGTTCATCATCATAAGATCCCAGATGCAGCATCTGCACACACATTCCATCCTCTATTGTTCCAAATGTTGCCTTCTCAAGCAGAGGGTGAGGTTTGCTTTTCTTCGTGCTTGCGATGACGGCTTCGGCAAGTTCAGAGGTTGCATAATCAGGCTGTCTTATCATGAGAGTATAGATCAGACTATCTTTATCGAGCTTATCTTGTCCACGCGCTTCCTCGGCTAAATCCCAAACACCCTCCAAAGGAAATACAGTGTAATCATAATATCCCTCAGGCACAATCCCTTTCTTTGGGAGCATCTTCAAGCCATAAGATAGAGCGTACAACACCCCAACTGCCTCAGCAAAAGGCTCACCGTTCGGGTTCCCTTTTCCAGATAGCATGAAGAAGGGGAACGAAGGAACGGTGACGACCTCCGGCTCAGCTTTGGGTAGATAGAGTGAACGCGCATGTTTTTTCCATTCAAATTTCATAGGAAGCCTCCAGTTATTCTCAAACTTGTATCTGCCTCTTTAGATTAACATAGCTAACTTGACAACTGGGTGTCCTATTCACGATCAAGCCCCAAATTTAGGGCGGCAACATTCGACTCCTATGACGCTGCCAGACGCTTTTTCTTAGCTGGAGATGGACGGAGCAGGAGTGAATAGATCAAGATGACGACGACTAGAATGAGGGCCAGAGACAAGTAGATATTACTGTAAACAAAAGCGGTGCTATTTGTAGGAAAAGGGTTAAGGACAAAGCTTGAGCCGCCATCGAGAAATTTACTCAGGAGTGCGGTTGAAGTGGCGGTCGAAATAAAATTAACCAGGGAGAATAATCCCATGCCAACGCCAGTATTTTCTCGACTCAGTGAGTGTGAGATCGTCTTGGATAAGCCAATTGAAGTAAAGGTTTGTCCAACAAATCCAAGAATCAGCACAGCAGCAATGAGCAGGGCAGACTGACCGACGAGGGTGGAGAGCAGCAGATAACAGAGAAATTGCAGTCCCGTTGACATATAGATGAGAAACAGACTTCCTTTCTCGTCAGCAAGCCTTCCTCCCCTGCGACCAAGTAAGGCAGAACAGAGTGCTGCCGGAACCATGACATAGCCAACAACGGAGGAATCTAGCTTGTTCACATGGGTGAGAAGCTGTGGTGACAGATAAGGGAGAGAGAATGACAGCCCGTTGATCACGAAGGCGATGGCGAGGCTAATTGAATAATTTTTGTTGCGGAATAAGGAGGGTTGGACGAAAGGGTCTTTCACCTTACTGATCCATAGGATGAATCCCGCGAAGAGCACAGCACCTGCCATGAACAGATTTAGATTTGAATTTGTTATCGATAAAAGCAGCAGGGCAACGGTCCCTGCCAACAGAATGCCTCCTGGAAGATCCGTTCTTGCTGTGGTTCCCGGTTCGTCATCCAGATATTTGCGGAAAAAGGGAATGATGACAAGCGGCACAAGGGAGAGCAGGAAAAGAAAACGCCAGGAAGCAACACTCATAATGAGGGCACAAACGATAGGACCGACTGCACTTCCGATCGCGATTCCAATTGCATTCGAGCCAAGCGCGCGACCCCTTGTATGCGGTGGAAAATATCGGACAGGAACAATCATCGCAGTTGCAGGAATAACCGATGAGCCTATTGCCTGAAGCACACGTCCGAGAATGAGCACAGCGAATGAATTCGCCGTCAAACCGATGATGGCCCCAAGGGCAAAGAAGATCAACCCGAAGGTGATCAGGTTCTTTAGCTTGTACTTATCTGCAAGCTTTCCATAGGTGGCGGCACCGATTGCGTAAACAAGCATATAGCTACTGACCACCCACCCGACCTGGGAGGTAGTGAGCGTAAATTCCTTCGCGATATCGGGAAGAACTAGATTAAAAACGGTTCCGTTCATAACGGAGATGATCAAGGTGAACAGCATGACCTTTAGGAGTTTCTCTGCGTTAGGGCTTACAGGCTGCTGTGTGTGCGTGTCATTGCTTAAATCTGTTGCGGGGATCTTCATTGGGATGACAACCTGCTTTCTATAGGGTATGTAACTAATTATTCTCTAGGCTCTCTTACGCGCATATCTTCAATAGCGTTTTCAGACGCACGCATAAGTAAACCGAGCAGCGCTTGTTTCTCTTCTGCTGACATGTCTTTCGTAAGAACATTTGTCCAGGTCTGCATTGCGCATTCCATTTCTTCTCTTGCGGCAAGTGCTTTTTCAGTTAACGAGACGAGGTTTTTGCGCCGATCGGACTTGCAGGGATTTCGTGTGACCAAGCCAGATTCCTCCAGGGACTGAACAGCACGGGTAACGGTGGCTTTGTCCACGACAAGCTCCTTCGCTAGGGAGTCTTGGGAGACACCATCTTTGTTGTACAGACGCATGAGAAAAGCGATCTGACCTGCCCCGACACCAAAGTGGCGTAAGCTGCGGGATACATACATCTGGGAATGGCGGTCAACGATCGAGATCCATTTGCCAACGGATTCAGAAGCTTCTTTCATGTATGTTCACTTCCTTTCGCGGGAGAGACATGCATAGTATAAAACATAATGGTTGCGTACGCAACAAACAATGGAAATGCCATTAAAAATACGTTATAAAGTCAGTTATGTAGCGGAGGTAGTGGAAGCAGTGGAAGCGTTTAGGCAGGATAGCTAAGGAATGCCTCTGCTAACTAATTTCATTCAATGTTTGTACATTTTGTCCAAGCAGTTTAAAATTTAAAGTGCCAGCTTTCCTGCAAATCGAGGGTTGGACAGGAAAATTTTTCGAAGGAGAATAACGATGGACTTTAGCATTTGTTACTTATCATTCTTTGTCATACAGTCAGATGGAAACGAGCAGGACGCTCCGAAAACATACCGCCATTACCAAACATTAAGCCGCGGGGATTATGAGAACAGTGCAATTAAGATTTTTCTGGATGGGGAATTCACCCGGATTGTGAAGCGCAAGGCAGAAGTGAATCCGTCTACAGAGAATCCTCCCACCAAAATTGGGCGGTTCATGCTGGAGGAGGGGTATGAGCTATCGGGAAATCCCAACTATAATCTGTTCGGAAGGCTGCGGAGTGCTGCGGACAAGGATGGCTTCAAAGCAGCTAGCGACGATCTAATCCGAGCTTATATGGATACTAGCGCAGTGCGCGGGGGAGCTTTTATCGTAGCTTCTGCTAAGCTGAGCCGGTATTTTGACGAGCCGTTTCTTTTTGTGTTGAAATGTGATTTTGAACCCAAGATCGCCCGCGTCTCGGATGAGAAAAGCCTAATCTCCCAAGTGGAGATGGCAATCAGTGCCCGCAATATCAAATCGATTCAATACCCCCATATGCCGGAGGAAGGGATGCTTGAGGAGGGAGAGCTAAAGATTCATCAGGCTTCCCACGCCAGGTATTTCGAAGATTTCCTTAAGTATGTTTCCTATGAGAAGTCCCGGCCTGAGCTTGTTGAGGAGCAACTGCTCGGTATGGTTCAGCAGTACATGGACACGAAGTGGCAGGGTCAGGATGGTGGAGAGTTGGAAGCAGATGACACCACTTGGAGCGCGGGCTCGAATCGCGCGGAGGGCTATGCTGGCAGCGAGGGCGAAAGCGGTATGCTGCATGGACCCGGAACGGCAGGGGCTAGTGGCTATACAGAGCAGGATGCGAATGCTGCAGCTGGCGGATATACAGGGGATCATGGTTCCTTAGGACAGGGTGGCGTGGCTGGCGCCTTCGGTCGGGAGGGTGGACAAAGTGACGATGGGGCGGGCGAGGGATACAGAGAGTCCAACAGTTATTTGACCGACGGGAACTTGGCTCAGGGCTTAAGCCATACGATAAAGGATGGGCATGGAGTAGGAGAAATTTACGGTGCTGGCGATCCAGAAAACCATAAACCGAGAAAGATTTCGGATGCGAGGCGCCAAGAGGAAGCGCGTCTGGAGATCTGGGCAGCAGGAGAGAAACGCGAGCTTCAGGAGCGTTGGAACCATGAGCAGGTGGTGGATGCGGCAGCGCAGATCGTAGAGCTTCAGCCCGATTGGGAAATGAAGTTTAAGCTGGATGGTGTCTCGGTGCGGGCCAAGATGGAGGAGTACGGCAAGAGTGTGCACCTGGCCAAATTGAACGGTCGCTATGTGGTACTGATTGAAGGGGATAGCTTCCAATTTGAGAAAGCCCGTTCCCCTATCGAGCTGCTTCATCCGGAGGCGCTTGAGGATGTGATTACTCGGATGAAGGATGAACAGGCAAAGCGTGAGCATGAGCGTGAGTCAGAGGAATAGAAATCATTCCGGCAAGGGGCAGAACACAATGGCTAAACAGATTCTTTACGTTGAAGACGATGAGCAGATTGGAAAATGGGTCCGTGATCACTTAAAGGAGCGTGGCTATACGGTCACTTGGCTAACCTCGGGGGATCAAGCTGCAGAATTCGCAGAAACGAGTGATCTAATCATTCTAGATGTGATGCTGCCGGGTCTTGATGGCTTTACGGTCGGACAGCGGCTGAAAAAAAGCTTTCCAACGGTTCCTGTACTTATGCTTTCTGCTCGCAGCTCAATTGAAGACAAGCTTACGGGGCTGGATTTTGCCGATGATTATCTGACCAAGCCGTTTCATCCTGACGAGCTGACGGCTCGTATCGAAGTCCTTCTACGCAGGTCAGGTAAGCTGTCCGCACAGATTGTGGCCTTGCGGCATCTACTGGTCTACCCGGAGGAGAATCGAATTCTCGATACACGAACGAATGAGGAGATCGCACTTACGGGTAAGCAGCATCAGATTTTTCACCACCTGCTAAACCACCCCAATCAGATTCTCACCAAGGAGCAGATTTACGAAGCGGTATGGCGTGAGCCGTACATGGATGGCGATAAAACGCTGATGGTCCACATTCGCTATCTTCGGGAAAAGCTGGAATGTGATCCTAGCAGCCCGGAAATAGTAGAAACCGTGCGTGGCATCGGCTACCGGGTGCGGGTATGAGCAGGCGGAAGTCGGATGTGGGTACAAGTGAAGGTGCAAGTGAAGGTACAAGTGAAGGTACAAGTGTAGGTGCAGATGCAAGTGCAAGTGCAGGTATAAGTGCAGGTGAAGGTACAAGTGAAGTTACAGGTGCAGGTGAAGGTACAAGTGAAGTTACAGGTACAGGTGCAAGAGTAGATGCAGTTGCAAGTACAGGTGCAGGTGCAAGTAAGAATAAGACTAAGGGCAGGAAGAAGTGGCGGAAATCCTTACTTGTCCGTTACTTGTTCATCGTCGTACTGGCTCTTCTGCTGTGGCCTATTGTTTTACCAGCTGCATCTTTTTTCTACTATCTCCCTGACATGCTCCGTCCTTATATTTCTGGCGAGGGTATCAAGCCGAATCCTTATGAGTCTCGCGAAGAATTGGAAAACATGTGGCATGATATCGCCCTCCATTTAGACGGTAAAACGCCTCATGCTGTAGATAAGCAGTTGCACGCATTGAAGCTAGAGCTGCCGAAAGCTCGGATGTTCTGGGTTGATGGAGCTGGACAAACGATGCTGTCCCTGCCCAATCAGCCGCAGCTTCCCGCAAGCTGGACAGCTAGCGACAGTATAGCTTTTATGAAGCAAAGCTATGCTGCGGATCCTTATACGGTTGTCGCCTTTATAGGGGAAAAGCCGGACCAAGGCTTTATGGTGCTGCAAGTTCCTCATGTGCTGATGACTGCCGCTACCCCTTTTTATATGGGCCGCTTTTTCATTATCGTGATGACGGTTGTTTTCATTTTTTTCTTATTTACTTCATGGCTGTTCTTCTATCGCATCCGCAAGCGGCTTGTCCGGCTGGAGGGAGCTATGGCTTCACGCGATACAAGAGGGATTCCCTATCCTGTAGAGGTAAAGCGAGAAGATGAAATTGGTCAACTTGAGCATGCTTTCAACGGGATGATCAGCGAACTGGATACAGGCCGGAAGCGAGAACAGCAGGAGGAATCCCTGCGCAAGCAATTAATTGCTAACCTTTCGCATGATTTACGAACGCCACTGACGATTATCCGAAGTCATGCGTATTCGCTGAAAAAAGATGACTTGTCGGAGAGTGGGCAGGAGTCCATCGCTCTGATCGAAGCGAAGTCTGATGACTTGAATCAACTGATTGATGATTTGCTTTCTTACACTCTCTTGTCAGCAGGAAAGTATCCTCTTGAACGGGAGACAACAGATATGGTGCGTTTATTGCGCACTACAGCAGCCAGTTGGTATCCGTTATTCGAAACAGAGGGTTTTGAGGTGGTGGTGAGCTTGCCCGATTATGCCATTTACTGGCAGGTTGACCCACGCTGGATGACCCGAATTCTTGATAATCTGCTGCAAAATATTGTCCGTCATGCCAAGGCAGGTCGTTATGTTGGCTTCTATTTAGAGGAGAAGGATGGTCAATCTGTTGTTATTCTCGAGGACCATGGCCCGGGTCTTGAAACGCCATCTGTGGAAAAAGGTGCAGGAATCGGTCTTGAAATCGTCGCTTTGATGGTGAAGGAGCTTGGGCTTCGTTATGATTTAGAGAGTTCCTCGGGGAGGACACGAAGTTATTTGTACGGACCAGAAAGCACAACTTAATTAGGTGCCGCCAATCGAACCCCATAGGGATCATTTCATTTGCGGAAAAGACCGCCCTGTTTACGGGTTATTGGCTGGATAACCGCCAGTAACCCGTTTTTATTTTAAACAAAATTTAAACTGGGGCATACCTTTGTTCTAACCTTCGGCTGGTAAGCTAAATGTCGAGGTGAAGGACATGAATGAAATGGTTATTGAAACATCGGGGCTAACCAAGCATTATGGGCAGCGAAAAGCGGTAGATCACATTCATCTGCAAATCCGCAAGGGGGATATTTACGGTTTTCTTGGACCTAATGGTGCGGGTAAAACAACGACCATTCGTATGCTGCTTGGGTTAATCCGTCCGACGGAAGGAACGGTTCACGTATTCGGCAAGGACTTACGTAAGGAACGTCTAGCGATTCTTGGTAAAGTCGGCTCGCTGGTAGAGTCGCCATCGTATTATGCTCATCTGACAGCTCGTGAGAATCTAGAGGTGCAGCGGCGGATACTAGGTGCAGCAAAGTCGCGGATTGATGAGGTATTAGCAGCCGTCCGACTGACCAAGGATGCTAATCGAGCGGTTAAAGGCTACTCGCTCGGGATGAAGCAGCGGTTGGGCATCGCCGCATCCTTGCTTGGCAGCCCAGAGCTGCTCATCCTCGATGAGCCAACAAATGGCCTTGATCCGGCGGGCATCCAGGAGATTCGCGAACTGATCAAGAGCATGCCAACCGAATACGGCATGACGGTGCTCGTATCCAGTCATCTGCTCAGTGAGATCGACCTGATGGCGAACCGAGTAGGCATCATCCATCAGGGATCGATGCTGTTTGAGGATGATATTGAGGTTTTGCGAAAGCAAGCAGCTGGAAGTATTCGACTTGTTGTTAGCCAACCGGAGCAGGCTGTGCAGACGATTGCTGGAGCAGGATTTCTATCGGTACGGCAGGAGGGTGCTCTTATGCTGGAGCATATGGCGGACGAGAAGGTGGCGGAGGTTGTACACCGTCTTGTTAGTGAGGGTCATTCTGTTTATCGGGTCGAAGAAATACGCCGCTCGCTTGAGGATATCTTCCTGAGCATGGTGGGGGAAGGAACTAGCTTATGATGGGGCGTGTGCTTGCTGCGGACTTCCTCAAGCTCCGCCGAACGATGGTCTGGGTGCTTATTTTCCTCGGACCTTTTGGCGTTATCGCTCTGGAGGCTGTAAACTTCGGGTTGCGCTATGAATACCTAACGAAAACCTACGCGGATGACCTGTGGGGTGGGCTTCTTAGAAATATTCAAGGAATGACTGTACTGGCCGTCCTACTCGGTTCAGCATTGCTGACCTCCATGATCGCAGGCTATGAGCATCGAACGAACGCATGGAAACAGTTGCTAGCCTTGCCTGTCACTCGCTTTAGTGTGTTTGTTTCCAAATTTACTCTCTGTACGCTGTTGCTGATTTTTTCGAGTACCTTGCTTACGCTGGGGTCCTATATGCTGGGCGGGGTGCTTGGTTATGGTTGGCATGCGCCATGGGCAGCTATTATTCAAACCAGCTTCTATCCCATGCTTGCCGGACTTGCTGTTGTGGCGCTTCAGCTTTGGTTATCGATTATGATGAAGAATCAGGCCATCCCCATAACTGCAGGGATTCTAGGTACAATCCTGGGTATGGTTTCTTATAAACTTCCCGATTGGATTCTCTGGAAATGGCCGCTGCTTCTAAATGAAAAGGGCAGCCCAGAATGGTCGGTTCTTGCTAGTGCTGCAACAGCCCTTCTGCTCACCCTGCTCGGCGTGATTCATTTTACCCGAAAGGATGTGGATTAGCTTGCGGACCTATAAACAACTATTCCTTGCTGAGTGGA
>JACMJI010000313.1 GCA_014380705.1 Gorillibacterium sp.
AGCACCGTTAAAGCGGTTAAGATTAATGATGTCGAAGCATCGGCTGCAAATGTAATTAACGGTTCATACAAGGTTTGGTCTTACGGGTATTACATGACGAAGGGCCAACCAACCGGTGCAACCAAAGCATTCATTGAATTCGTTCAAAGCAAGGACTTCCAACAAGGCTCACTAAAGAAAATGAAGTTCATTCCCGTTTCAGCCATGAAGTAATCAGTAATTTAGTAAAAATGAAAAAATATCCGCGCGGCCGGCTTTCGCAAATAAGCGGAGTCGGTCGTTTCCAATGGAGAAATGGGGGATCTTTATCACTAGAGAAATTGAATCACATCATGAACCTTCTCTCTCCGCGATGAAGCACCGGAACCGATTGTGGAACTCCCGGAAAGCTCGAATCAAGGCGATTGATTTATTTTTTAATCGATTTTTCCTGGCTTGTATTCTCATCTTATGTTTTGTTCTAGCTATGGTACTTTTCTTTGTTGGACGTACTGGTATACTAACATTTGCTGATGTGTCCCCCTTAACCTTTTTTTTCTCAACGGACTGGACTCCTGAGGCTGATCAGTTTGGCGCTGGAGCGCTTATTATGGGAACGTTAATGCTAACAGGGTTGACGCTTATCATAGCCGTACCGATATCCGTAGCAATTGCAGTCTTTATTGCAGAGATTGCCCCTGAATGGTGTAAAGGCTTATTCCGTCCATTGCTTGATGTGCTTGTGGGTATTCCCTCAATCGTGTATGGATACTTGGGACTCACGATGTTAATCCCAATTATTCGCAAGTTTTCCGGTGAGAATCTTGGTGATGGTCTACTCGCAGCGGCATTAGTATTGGCATTAATGATCCTGCCGACTGTCGCTCGAATTAGTGATGACGCATTAACTGCGGTTCCTAAAAGATATAGAGAAGCGGGATATGCGCTTGGTTCCACTAGGCTTCAAGTCATTTTTCGTGTAGTTCTACCCTCTGCCAGTCGCGGAATCATTACAGCAATTATTCTGGGCATGGCCCGTGCAATTGGGGAAACGATGGCGGTTGTTATGGTCATTGGCAACACGGCCCAATTAGCAACAAGTTTGATCTCACCAACAGCTGTTCTAACAAGTAATATCGTCATGCAAGTATCGAATGTAGAATATAATTCGACTTGGAATCATGCACTATATATGATGGCATTTCTGCTCCTTCTCATTTCACTCTTCTTGATCATCATGATCCGGTTGATCCGGCCGAAGGGAGAATCCTTAAGTTGAGCTTGACTTATACTAAAAAACATAGCATACGTA
Organism: Gorillibacterium sp.; assembly: GCA_014380705.1. The sequence continues at coordinate 1,292 of JACMJI010000313.1, forward strand.
CACGCCGCTTGGATCGAATGGCAACCCTGTTCTTCTGGTCATTAGCAGCACTTCTTATTGTGCTGATTATGTTTATGTTATTTACCATCATGAAGAATGGTTTATTCCGGATATCTTTGGACTTCCTAGTCGAAGTACCTGAAGAATTAGATACCGGTGGTGGCATTGGACCTGTTCTGTTTAATTCTTTCTACGTGTTGGGAATATCTTTATTGCTTTCGCTGCCAATTGGCATTGGTGCAGGTATATGTCTGGCCGAATATGCACCTCGCAATAAATTTACAAATCTATTACGGATTTGTGTAGAAGGGCTCGCTTCCGTACCCTCCATTGTTTTTGGGCTTCTTGGGATCGCGATATTTGTCGAGTTTTTCCACATTGGGCTAACAATCCTAGGCGCGGGCGTTACATTAGCGATGCTTAACCTTCCAGTGCTTGCAAGGGTTACTGAAGAATCTATCCAAGCCACCCCTCAAGAATACCGAGACGCATCCTACGCTTTAGGGTCTACAAAATTTCAATGTTTGTTCACAGCAGTCCTTCCTTCGGCATTACCAGGAATCATAACAGGCGTGTGTCTGGTAGCGGGGCGCGCTTTCGGCGAATCGGCTGTGATTATCCTTACAGCGGGTCTTAGTACCTCAGGTAATATGTGGGACTTTAGTTTGTTTGCCCCCGGAGAAACCTTAGCCGTGCATCTCTGGTACATCCAATCGGAAGCGATTGTCTCCGATGCCCGTGAAATTGCTGATAAATCAGCAGCGGTGTTGGTGTTGGTGGTGCTGCTGATCAACTCTCTGTTCCGGCTTCCAATTTGGTTGAAGAACCGCAAAGCATAATAGAGAGGTTAAGGATAAACGCCTATCGGCATCCTGTAGGGCCGTGCGTTTACCGATGCGGAATCAGAATGATGGAGAACAAAA
>JACMJI010000314.1 GCA_014380705.1 Gorillibacterium sp.
CGCTTGGGTCGCAATGATCAATGACAGGTGCACGGTCTTTACCTAGAGTCAACGAAAACGTTTCCATTGTTATGGAAATGTTTTTTTTGTTATTCCAAATGAAGAAGGATATCAGTAATTTACATAGAATGTATTGTTGTACTAGAAAATTTCAAATAATAATTTTGACCATTCTTTGAGGTAGGAGGTAAGGTTCTTGTTGTCTCCACAAAAATGGTGTATGAACACATCTATGAATTCCATCATGGAAATTATCAGCCAATGCCGCCAGTATGCTGTGTTATTAGCAGATAACTCTGGCGAGTTAGTTGGCGTTAGTTCAGCCCTGTCATATGCGCTTGGATATGAGGAGGGTGCGGATTTGATAGGATCCCCCATTGGGGTTCTTTTTGGAGTAAGAGGCTTATTCGAATTGGAGAGGGGTCAGCAGTCAGACAAGACTGTTGAGTGTGAGAAAAACATAGAGAATAAAATCTTCAAATTACTAACCCGGTATGGAGGATCGGTAGAAAGTAGAGTCATTAGAAGACAAATGGATTGTTGGGACCAAGTGGGGTCTCTTACTCTATATATCTTCCCTGAGCTCGAACAGAACATGGAACTAAGTTTACTCCAGCAATTTGGTGCAGCATTTATGACGGACATCAATCTTGGTGTACTGTTAATTGACTTGTCTCTTGGGCTCGTAGATATCAGTGACACCGCTTGTCGGATCCTTGGTTTTCAGAGAGATGAGGTCGTGGGCAAGTTTGTTGACCAAATTTTTGCAGATGTACATCCGGAGCATCATTTTGTAAACCAGTCCACTCTAGATGGAGTTGTTCTGCGTAATCACCCCATCTCTTGGATGAATAAACAAGAGCGGTATGAACTGCTGTTGGATTCTAATGTTCTGAAGAATAGCCAGGGGCACAAGGTTGGGGCTTACGTTATGTTTAAAGATGTTACGAATCTTCGTTCTCTTGAGGAACAGGTGAAGCGAAGTGATCGTCTTGCGATGATCGGTCAGATTTCTGCAGGTACCGCCCATGAAATTCGCAACCCTCTTACGTCGATTAAAGGCTTCTTACAGATCTTACACCATACTTTTATTGAAAAAGGGATGGTAAAGGAACAATCCTATACGGATATTATGCTGTCTGAAATCAATCGGATTAACGATTTGGTTAGTGAGTTCTTACTCTTGGGTAAACGCAAGGATATCAAGTACAAAGAGGTTGAGGTTCACACAACACTAAGCGAAATTCTCCCAATCATTAATAATGAGGCCATACTTCACGGGGTTGCTATGATTTATGAGCCGCTTGAGAATATGCCGCAGGTCATTGCTGATAGAGAACTCCTCAAACAGGTTTTTTTAAATATCTCGAAGAATGGTATAGAAGCGATGACAGAAGGTGGAAGCTTAACGATAACCGAAAAAGTTGATTACGATGAACGTTATGTGCACGTTGAAGTTCACGACTCCGGACCAGGTATCCCTAATTTTATTATCGATAAAATTTTTGATCCTTTTTTTACAACGAAATCTGATGGGACTGGACTCGGCTTGTCGGTCTGCCAACGTATTGTGCATGATATGGGAGGGGCAATCAAGGTAAGCTCCAAAGGCTTCGGTACAACCTTTACCATCTGTTTACCCTATACATAAAATGGAAGTGCAAGATAAGTTTGCTACATCTAAACCTGTATATTTGAAAAAATTAAACTCTGACTCCGCTTCGGTTATGCATGGGGCCATGAACGGCTCAGACATTTGATCTTCAATCCTTATAAGCAATAGACGGGCTGCGTTATCTCATTGATCAATTGATCATGGGATTGCAGTACTGTCTTTTTTGATTTAACAATTTCGTATGCGATTAGGTTTAACCGAAGGGCAAACTATAGTATACTAAATGTACTATTACCGTCCCAAAGTGGATATTTAGAGAGGACATTATGGCCCATATAGCCTTATATAGAAGCTGGAGGCCACAATCCTTCGGTGATGTTGTCGGACAGACGCACATTGTTCGTACCCTGCAGAATGCATTGCGAGAAGGGCGTCTAAGTCATGCCTATTTATTTAGTGGGCCTAGGGGAACGGGAAAGACGAGTATAGCGAAGATCTTGGCCAAAGCCGTTAACTGCGCGAATGGTCCAGCTTCTGAGCCTTGCAATGAGTGTGATATCTGTCGCAGAATAACGGATGGTTCTCTCGTTGATGTGCAGGAGATTGATGCTGCCTCCAATCGGGGAGTGGATGAAATTCGGGATTTGCGGGATAAGATCAAGTACGCACCTACAGAGGTTCGCCGCAAGGTTTACATTATTGATGAAGTGCATATGCTTACCACGGAAGCGTTTAATGCTCTTTTGAAAACGCTGGAAGAGCCACCTGACCATGCGATGTTTATTCTTGCAACAACCGAACCTCATCGTTTACCTGCTACCATTATTTCTCGCTGTCAAAGATTTGAGTTTCGGCGCGTCTCTCCGGGGGAACAGGTAGGGCTTTTAGAACGTGTTTGCCAGGAAGAAGGAATGAATTTTGAACCCGAGGCTTTGCAATATATTGCTAAGTTATCCGAAGGTGGCATGAGAGATGCCATCAGTCTATTGGATCAGATTTCCTCCTATTCGAGTGAGCGAATTACTTATGAGACCGTTGTTTCTATTACGGGTGGAATTTCCTCAGACCTATTTGGTTCGATATCAATGACCATATCTGAGCGGGATGTTGGTAAATGTCTCGAACTTGTTGAAAACATGCTGCAGGATGGGAAAAGTGCAGATAAGTGTCTCGAGAGCTTGATTTTCTATTTCCGCGACCTCCTGATGATCATGATGGTGCCTGAATCCGCAGCAGTTACAGATCGGATTTTGAATGTTGAAGCGTTCCGCAGTGTAGCTTCTGGCTTTCAAGCGAGTGAATTATTTAGGATTATTGAGATCCTGAACCATTATCAGTCCGAGATGAAGTATTCTGGGCAGCCACAAATTATTTTTGAAGTCGCATTAATGAAAATTTGCAGCCTTTCTGATATACCGACAGATAACCATCAAGCTAGAATAAACAATAATCAAGAAGTCGGTACAGCGAAAGTGTCCGCTGACAATAGCGGAGAGGTTGCTGAGTTAAAGCGAAAGGTTGCCCAAATGGAGCAGCAGATAAGCAAATTGATCCAGGGTGGGGTTCTTGCAGCCACTCAAACAAATGTTTCTGTTGCAGGTATGGGTTCTCCAGCATCCGGAGGGCGATCTGCAGTTGCAA
>JACMJI010000315.1 GCA_014380705.1 Gorillibacterium sp.
ATGGATCTTCAGGAATTGCCGTGGGCATGGCCACCAATATACCTCCCCATAACCTGGGAGAAGTCATTGATGGTATTATGGCGATGATTGAAAACCCTGATATTACTCCACTCGAATTGATGCAATATATTAAAGGACCTGATTTTCCAACAGGTGGTTTTATTCTTGGACGTGAAGGCATTAGGCAAGCTTATACAACAGGACGCGGTTCTGTTACGATGCGAGCAAGAGCTATCATCGAAGAGAATAATGGAAAAGCACGGATTCTTGTTCATGAGCTGCCTTATCAAGTTAATAAAGCAAGACTCATTACCAATATTGCCGATCTAGTGCGCGAGAAACGAATTGATGGGATTACCGACCTACGCGATGAATCCGACCGTAACGGGATGCGAATTGTTATTGAACTTCGCAGAGATGTTAATCCTAATGTAGTCTTGAATAATTTGTACAAGCATACGGCATTGCAAAGTAACTTCGGTGTCAATATGCTCGCTTTGGTCAATAAAGAAGCCAAAACAATGACTATTAAAGATATGCTTTATTATTATTTGGAACATCAGAAGGTAGTTATTACGCGCCGGACTGCATTTGAACTGAAAAAAGCAGAAGCACGCGCACATATTCTCCAAGGATTACGTATTGCACTAGACCACTTGGATGAAGTGATTCGGATCATTCGCAGTTCACGCAGTACAGATGTAGCTCGGGAAAGCTTAATGAGTCGCTTTGAATTTAGTATTGAACAAGCGCAAGCCATTCTAGATATGCGTCTATCCCGTTTGACTGGACTTGAAAGAGAAAAGGTCGAGGGTGAATATGCGGATTTGATGGCCAAAATTGCCGAGTACAAAGCAATCCTGTTGGATGAGAAGCTGATTCTTGAGATTATTGGCGCAGAACTTGCCGAAATCCGTACCAAGTTTAGTGATGATCGTCGTTCCGAGATTACAATTGGCGAAAACAGCATCCTAAATGAAGATTTGATTCCCCAAGAGGATGTTATTATTACACTTAGTCACTCTGGTTATGTCAAACGCTTGCCTGTCAATACCTACCGTTCTCAGAAGCGCGGTGGTCGAGGCGTTATTGGTATGGATACCAAAGAGCATGACTTCGTGGAGCATCTTTTTGTGTCTAATACCCATCAATATCTGTTATTTTTCACGGATAAGGGAAAAGCCTACCGGTTGAAGGCCTATGAAATTCCTGAAATGAGCCGAACAGCACGCGGAACCCCGATTATTAATTTGCTGCAAATTGAGCAAGGGGAGAAAGTATCGGCGGTCATCCCGATTAAGGATGAGGATCTGGAGAAGAACCTGTTCTTTGCAACTCAGGATGGAGTGGTTAAGAAAACCCCTCTGGATGATTACAAATATATCCGTAAGGGCGGCTTGATCGCGATCAATCTGCGAGAAGAGGATCGATTGATTGGCGTTAAGCTAACGGATGGTGATCGGGAGATCATTATGGGTACGAAACTGGGGATGTCCATTCGCTTTTCTGAGCAGGATGTACGTGCAATGGGTCGCTCCGCAACAGGTGTCAAGGGGATTCAAATGAACGAGGGTGATGCTGTTATTGGTATGGACATCGTTGATGATGACCATAGCGTTCTGATTGTTACAACCAGTGGCTTTGGTAAACGCACACCAATGACAGATTACCGCGGACAAACACGTGGTGGTAAAGGGATCAAAACCTTGAACATCACCGACAAGAATGGTCCAGTGGTTGGGCTCAAGGTTGTTGAGAATGATGAGGATCTAATGATCATCACGACACAGGGAACCATTATCCGTATGAGCATGGATGCGATCAATACGATGGGACGCAATACGCAAGGTGTCAAATTGATCAACACCAAAGAAGACGATGAAGTGGCGACCGTCTCCCGCGTGGCTAAAACCGAAGAGGTCGAGGATGAGATGGATCATCTCCTCCCTGAAGAAGAATAAGTATAGTTAGTTTATTTTTATCTCATCAAAAAAACAAAAAGGAAGGGGTATTCACCCTTTCTTTTTTGTTTTACTATAAAGAGAACAGTGAAAATGGTTAAAGGGGCAGAACGCATGATTAATGTGAAGGTATCTCAATTAAAGAATGGTAGTCAGCTATCAGAGAATGTACTAACGCTTAGAGGAAGTCTTTTATTTGAGAAAGGCAGAGAAATTTCAGAGCAGGACAAAGTGATCCTTCGTGCTTTTCTAATAAAAAGTGTCTATATAGAAGATAGTAATAATTCTGAACGTTCCAGCACTTCTGTTGTGGAGGATAGTAAAGAAGTGTTTTATGGTCTGCGCAGTGATTATGCAGCCGAGATTCAGGATATGCGTAAATTCCTACAAAAGGTATTTGTCCTGCCCGCATCAGGACAGCCTCTTCCTATTTTGGATATTCGCACACGCCTCATCCACCTGCTTCAGATGAATGAGCAGCAGCATCCGATTTTTGGCAACCCCCTAACAGGGAGTGGTGAAGACTATCAGTACAGCAACGCAATTTATGTCAGCTTGAATTCCTATCAGTTGGCCAAATGGCATGGATACCCAGAAAAGGACTGGATTCCGGTTGCATTAGCTGGTCTGCTACATAATATCGGCAATGTAAAAGTAGATCCCTCCATCCTTAACAAAAGGGATAAGCTGACAACTACCGAACGTGATGAAATGAAACGGCATACGGTCTTTGGTTATCAAATGCTCAAGAATGTCCCGGCAATTAATGAAGGAGTTAAGCTAGCTACATTGCAGCACCATGAGAAGGAAGATGGCAGCGGCTATCCCATGGGAATAAAGGGAGACCAGATTCACCCTTATGCTAAAATTATTGCAATACTCGAAGTTTTCTATGCAATGACAAGCAATAGTATATACAAGAATGCTGAGTCTCCATATCTTGCTCTTGAACAGCTTCATCAGGAATCGTTTGGGAAGCTGGACCCTGCTCTAGTCATTACTTTCATTGAACGGAGTACGCAATTCTATAATGGTACACTAGTCAAGCTTAGTGATGGTCGGATTGGTGAGATTGTGTTTACGGATCGGAATGATCCGACTAGACCGTGGGTGAAGGTTGGAGATCTTATTGTTAACCTGGTATTAGAAAGACAGTTATATATCAGTGAGGTTGTCTCTACTGTTTAAAAGTGGTGGCAAACAAAAGTTGATGAATACAAGCAATTGTTGAAAAAAGCATTCAATAGATATAAGGAAGATCTATTTGTGGCCTGCTTGATTTGGTGTGGGCTTTCTCATTAAGATTTAGAAATTAACCTTGAGGGGACGATTAATTCTTAAACAATAAAATAGTTGTTGACTTTGTTTATTTATATATGGTATATTCTTATTCCGGCCAAGAAAAGTAAACATTTGAAGGCTCGGTAGAACTAGTAGATAAGCAAAGGAAATTAAAAATAACGTTTGCTTTTCTAACGAAAACTATGTTATGATATAAAAGTTGTCCCGCAAGGATGTTTTAACACAATGGTCCTTTGAAAACTGAACAACGAGTAAACAAGCAGCGTGACAAGGCTTCGGCCAGAGTCACAAAAACAAACACGTTAGTGTTGAATTGAGCAATATCAGCTTTTTCTGGATGAACGAATCGAAGCCTGGGCTTTGAGGAAAC
>JACMJI010000316.1 GCA_014380705.1 Gorillibacterium sp.
AAGACAATCAGGCTAACCTAAAGAGAAGTCGGTTACAGGACGAACAGAAAGCAGTAATCAAGGACGATGCTTAATTAGTAGTAATATACATGACCTATGCACTTCGTGGTAATACTTGGTAAATCTCTGGATTTGGAGTAATCCAAAGTCGCATAAAGCAATCATCTGGCCAAAAAAGGTCGATAAGCCTTGCAAATCTCTGCACTTGTGTGTCACAATCGATAGAGATTCGTTGAATGCCCTTGTGGTTTTTCACATGAACCTGGCAGCGAGTGTGGAAGAGGCCGCGAACCATTTCGCCGTGGGTGTAGCCTTCCTGATCACTCGTTTTTTCTTTGTTTAATTCTAACTGTGCAAGGGCTAAAAGGGTTTCAGTTACAAACAACAACTCAAAGTGTGCATGATGATGGGCTTCTGACTCCGAATGACACTTCTCAAATCCAAGTTCTTGCTTGGCAGTTCGAAAAAAGACTTCAATTCGCCAACGTTTCACATACGTTTGTAAAGCTTCCTTAGGAACATCATGACGATTACTAATCAGCAAGTAAGCCCCCCTGTAAGTTGCTGGGAGTTCATCTGAATCGTTATCTATTGCTTCCGTTTCGGAGGGTTTCTCATCTTCTTTTAAACGTATTGCCACAATAGCGGCAATTTGAACATATCTGTGTTTAGTGACTTCCTTGCCCTTTTTGTTTATTGTCTGGTAAGGGCGCCTCATATAAATTTGAGGGATCGCAATAGAAACTAAACCCGAAGAAGCTAGTTTCGTTAGCTCTTTAAACACTTCACGAATCAGCATGCCGGGAGTCAAAGGCACAAATCGTTCTCTATGCGTGATTGGCTCTACCACTTTACGAAATAAAGCCGTGTTACGTTTGGCTTTCGTAACCCAATCAAATTGATGGTCTTCTAAAAAAGTGAAAAACGCTTTACACAAAAACCATCGATCCATGGCAATCCACAAACGACACGTGACGGATTCACGTAGCATAAGCAGCATTTGCTTGGATAAATCCAACTTTGTGAGACCCTCACCCTTGAACTCCGGTTTGTGCCAAACACTATAAAAAAGCGGGTAAGCCAATCCACTCTTTAGAACAGCTTGGATGACGACAAGGTTCATTGCCCAAACATAGTGTTTGGTAGAATGGTCATAAAGCCAACTTAGAAAGGGAAGCTTTTTAGCAAAGGGGTGAGCACTATGCGTGTCATCCAAATTCACAACATCCCCTTCTTGCAAACAGGTTTCGGAATCTTGCTGCAATCGCTCTACCCGTTTTCTACCGAAGGTGTTCCAAGCGTAATGCGCAGAGAAAAACCGACTCAATGTATACTGCGCAAGCTTCCATGGTTTAAACATAATTCTCAGCAAAGCGTCGCATCCAGCTAAATCTGCAATTTGGTTAACGGATGAGCAGTTTGAGACTAAGCCTATTACATAGAGGAAACAAATTAACCACGATGGTGTTCCACAGCGTTTGGAAATGCCAGACTGGGTTAAGAGTAACGAGAAGTCAAAGCGATCCCATAAGGTCTTTAGAATGGGAGCTCCAGCACATTCGCCATGTGATAATTCTTTAAACTTCGGTTTTTGTAACGCTTTCATTGTAAATTCACCTATTATCTAGAGGATATACCTGTAATAACGGTATTCTTTTTGATTATTAAGGTGAGTCTGAAATGTCAAGTCTTTTTTTTATATTTATATGTTTTTTTATAACTATTGTTGTTTTACCAGAAACTTACACGAAGTGCATAGGTCATGTTACTCTAAGGATTCCGGTTTTTTTGACATGTTTATTTGTAATTTTTTTGCTTAGTCGGTTCTCTCCGCTATAACGTTGAGGATTCTTTATGACTCGTTACTCTTCATATGGTTTATTTGCTTTTCCAACCTTGATTGTGCGGTGGCTAATGCCATCATTTCTCTGTTGACCTCACTCAATTTTTCTTCATAAGATGCAGCAATTCTTCACAATACTCGTCTTTTTTTCTATTTAATAATTTTCGAGAATTTACATAGACGACTCCTTCGGGTTAGCGTGCCATCCGACGATAAAGTCGATAACCTCTTTCAGGACGCTGGACTTTCGCATCCGCTCGGGCGCTTGCTCTTCGGTAAGCTCAAAGAACCGGAGGTCTCGACCTGATCACTTCACCCATGGCTTGAACCTTCTCGGGTACTTACAGTTTACCTCGGGACCGGTCAGTTTGTAGGCATTGCCGGCGTAACCATCGTCGACCAGCGCGATCACCACCACACTACCGATATCGGTCTTGTGAATTATAACACTTAACCAAACGCCGAATGGCTCCCGGACCACGCCCTCAGCGCGAATGGACTCAGCCCAAGCGCGTTGGCCTTGAACTCAACAGGCTTGAGAAGGGTCAACTCTAGGTCACTGGCTTCAGGTCCTGTTCCATTGACCTCTTCTCTCCGCCCCACAAAACCATGACCCTTTGCACCTGGCCTTCGTGGCCAGCTCAACAATCTCGGGACCGGTATGCAGCGGGGGAGCCAACAATATTGAACATGATCAAGTGCATGGCGGTAACAGCATCCAGCGCCGGTGCAAGGGTCTCCTGTGTAAAAATAGGGTAATTGCAGGAATAATAGAAACGCATCCCAACATATCCATCTGTATCATCATAAAACATATATTGTAAAATACTTAAAAATGATATGTTATAAATTTGTAAGAAAAATTTGGTAATTCAGGAGGTTTTAACGTATGAATTGAAAAAAGCCAACTAAGATAAGTACAATAATGCAGATTAAGAAAAATTTTACTATCGCTTTTATCACTCGTCATCATCCTTTTTATTGAATTTTTACTAATAATATCATATGGAGGTTAATAATGAAAAAGTTATTTTTTACTTTATTTGTAGTGATTTTATCCTTAACATTTGTGTCTTCCGTTTCCGCAAACCCACAAGGAAAAACTGATTCTAAAACAACTTATTTAAACGAACTTAAGAAATACGAGAAACAACTACAGGTAACTGAACAAGTTCCTTACAAAGAAGTCCAATTAGAAGATGGTACAATACTATTTCATGAGATAAAAGTAAATAGGGATATTCCATCTGTTGCTGAACGGAACGATATATCTGCAACTACCGCTGCTGTTACTGCTACTGTTACTTATTCCATTACATCTTCCCAAGGTTATAAAAACATCTTTGGAATAACATTATATAAACTTGATTATACGACATCTTGGACGTTTGATTACAACACTGTTCTTAGCAGCTATTCATATGTTCAAACATTTAATGGCGGTGGTTGGTCCTTAAAGTCGACCAATTCTTATGGGCCTGGTATTAATGACGCTGGTAGAGAACACCAATGGACAGGAACTGCTCAATTTGGAATTGTTGTGGGTGGTATAGATATTAACATAGAAACACTAAGTAATCATCATCGCGTTAAATACGATGGAACATATTCATGGATGTATGAAGTTACCAGTTAAATCATTCCGGGAAGATAGCATCTCGATCTATGAGGTGCTATCTTTTTTTATCCCGATCTCAATCGCAAGAACGGAGTAGAGGTGTTCGTACAGTACCGGCGTGCCTACCAAAGTACCTAGATTAACTTGGACAGTTCCTAGTCTGCTGTGCATTGGCATTCTGGAGAAGACCGTGAATGGGGATTTAGAAGTCGTCATCCACAAGAATTAGAAGAATTTGAACAATGGCTTGTGGAAGCGAATTGTACTACAAGCGAAATTCATCAACAATTAGAATAAACAAATCATTCCTGTACTGCTTTAAAAGCTTTACACACTTGCATTCCTAAGTACTTTAATCATCATTTCTGCATTCGGATATTTCAATTTGATGTATTGCTCAACAACTTTTTCAATATCATAACTTACACGTTCAATAGAGGTGCTAATATTCCCCGCAGCAATTTCAACAATCGCATAAGAAGCAAAAGCTAGACCATCATGAGGCAGTCCCACGCTCCCTGTGTTCATGACCACTTTACCTTTAAGATAGCGAATGAAAGGCTTATGGATATGCCCATAAATATATATTTGAGCGTCTTTTTTGGATGACATCAGCTTAGAATGCATGGTTTCATCGTCCACATTGGGCAAAACAGCCTCAAATAGACTGTCGGGTGTAGCATGGAATAGGTGTATAGCAACCCCCTCTATATCTAAGTTAATTTCTGTAGGCAGCTTTGCTAAATATTCTAAATCCGTTTGCTCTAATTGTGACAAGATCCAATCTCGTTCAAGGTTCATCATCGCAAAAACTTTCTCTGGAACTTCACCCCTCCTAACGCCGCGAACGACCCACTCATCTGCATTGCCTTTTATCACTTCTGTATTCAAAGCTCTAATCAAATCAAGCACTCGTTTCGGTTCTGGGCAGCGATAGCATAAATCACCTAATACGTAAATTTTATCTAAATGCTTTTTATGAATATCTGCTAATACATTCTCTAAGGCAACCGCATTACCATGAATATCTGCTATAAAAGCTATTTTCATTGGACTTAACCTCCATTATAATAAATTTCTAATTACCTCTAAACTTACCATTAATTTAGAGCAAAAGCTAAAAAACCGTCAAGAGAAATAAAATTCTCTGACGATTTCAAGTTAAACTTGATATTCTTTAAAATCTAGCGGAGCACCATTAATTGTGCGAAGGTACTCTTTGCTTGCGTCATCCCATTCAAGTAAGAGTTTATTGCCAACTAGCGTTCCCCATAATAACTGAGATGCTCCATTCTTATTCTTATTGAGATGAGTCGGTTTCTCTAGCTTGGAGGCTGCTATAAATGCTGTTAAATCGTTGATTCCGACTATAACTGCTGCTTCATGATCTACAACTTCCATTGCAACAGTCTGAATATAGCCTTCACTTTGCAAGTAATACCCTGTAACAGTCTCTTCCACCGTAAACGGATTATGTAAATGAAACCGAATATACACTTGATCGACCTGACCATAACCGTCTGTTTGAGCAAATTCCCACTGTCCTGACGGCAAAATCCCAATTAGTTTTTGAGGGTTTTCATTTGCTCTTATGCAAGGCGGGTATACAGCTAAGACAGCATTCTTGTGATAAAGCACTTCCCCTTGTTCACCTTGATGACGTGGGTCTTGATCACTCCAGCCAACACCAGGCCCAAAGAAGAACGCTTGATTTCCACCGCAACGATTAGGTAATGTAATATCCCAACGATACTGTTCATTCATATATTCTGCTCTTCGTTCCCACATGCCACCGACTGCATAATGTTTGGTTTTATAAAGGTACGTATGTAGCGTGAGAGTAGGTAGGTTGATTTTTTTAAATAGCTCAACCGGCTTTTCGTTTTTTAAGGCTAATTGACGTATTGCAGCTGAAACTCGAAAATGGAATAATCCTGCACCTTCAAGTCGTGGAATCAGCTTAGGCAGCTCAAAATCAGCAAATTGGATGTAATCGTGTAAGACGTTCAGATCTTGAGGAACATCATGCTCAAGTACTCTTGAATGCGGACCAGCCCAAGCTCCTCCTATATAAAAGTGTGCTCGCTCTCGCCACAAAAGTTCCAAGATTTCTTCAAGCTTATGACGAATATTTTCAACTTCGATCACTTCCCATGCGCAGGTAAATGCCTGCACCCAATGCCAAAACCAAGGCAAAGCTCCGTATTCGCAAAAGCCATTTTTACGCAAATGTTTAATAAAACTCGCTAAATCCGCCTGCCCCAATTGAAGAAGTTCCGCATCCTCACAAATGTGACCGAATAAAAGCTTTAAAACCGTATGTTTAGCTTCATGATGACTGTAGTCCTTCAACGGCTGCATATACAGCTTGCTTTGATACACATGCTCAAGCGCAATGTCCAAGGAAGTCTTCAAGCTATCCGACAAAGCCTGGGGATATAGCTGTTTGAAAAGCTATTTCCGCTGCAAGCTGCTGTATTTGCATCCTTCTAATGAGGAATGCATTTATCATTTATGCCAAATCCTTTTTCGCTTCTAAAAAAGCGTTTTTATACTCACTAGCTTTTTTAGCAATCAAGCTAAGATCCTTATGTTTAACAGCATCCTTGGTTAAATCAGAGCCAATCCCAACTGCGAATGCGCCGGCCTTGATCCAATCCTTGAGATTGTTCAAGTTTACGCCTCCAGTAGGCATTAAATTCGCCTGCGGTAATGGACCACGAATGGTTGGAATAATCGACGGCTCATACAGGTTGCCCGGGAAGAGCTTCATCACATCCACGCCAAGCTCAAGCGCTGCTTGAACCTCTTGGATTGTCATTATACCTGGCATAATCGGAACACGATAACGATTGCACAATTGAATAGTTGCTTTATTCAAACATGGCGCGACAATAAATTCAGCTCCTGCAAGGATAGAGGCCCTTGCTGATTCTGGATCTAGAATAGTTCCCGCTCCAATTAAAGCATAATTAGCGGCATTGGGATCGATACTTGAGTAACACTTTGCTAATATAGTTATAGCTTCAAGCGCAAATGGGACCGTTAAAGTAATCTCGATTACTTTAACTCCCCCGGCAATTGCTTGCTCCGACATCGCCATCACTTCTTCCGGAGAATTACCTCGCAGCACAGCAACTACGCCTGCATTTGCAATCTGTTGCAGATAGTTAAACTTTTTCATTTACAGAACCTCATTTATATATTATTTTCACAATATGAATCGCTTATCTTGCCATCCAACCGCCGTCGACACAAATCACATGACCGTTCAAGTAATCTGAAGCGGATCAAGCTAAGAATACCACTGGCCCCTTCATATCATCAGGCTGTCCCCATCTGTCCGCAGGAATCCGCTCCAAAATCGCATCATATCTTAACTTTTCTGCTTGAATCGCAGCCGTATTATTGGTTTCCATATAACCTGGAGCAATCGCATTCACTTGAATACCTTTAGATGCCCATTCGTTGGCAAGTGCTTTGGTCACCCCTGCTACTGCATGTTTACTTGCCGTATAACCTGGGACATTGACCCCACCTTGGTAGGAAAGCATCTAAGCAACGCTAATAATTTTGCCGCTGCCCCGTTCAATCATATGATTACCAACCAACTGGCTGAGGAAAAAACAAACTATTAAGGTTTAAATCGATCACATCATGCCAATCCTGTCTGGAATGCTCTGCAGCAGGCTTCCGTCGAATAATTCCGGCATTATTCACAAGTATATCAATCCGTCCAAAAAAGCCTAATGCTTGTTCAAAAACTCCATCCAGCAGCTCTTCTTTGCTTAAATCGACGACAATTGATTCCGCTTTTCGCCCCAAAGCTACAATAGCTTTCACGGTTTCATCTTATCTCCATACGATACGGCAACGATATCTGCTCCCGCTTCTGCAAGTCCCAGAGCCATGGCTTGTCCCAAACCGCCTGTTGCCCCTGTTACTAGGGCAACCTTTCCACTCACATTTAATCAGTTCATTGTGCTACACTCCCTTTCTCTTATAATCAATAACCGTTCCAGCCTGTTTGAAAGCTTCAGCATTTTCCGCGGATAACCCTTCGTCTGTAATGATAATATCAATATCCGTTAACGTTGCAAAAGTGTGTAAAGCACTTTGACCAAATTTATAATGATCGATGACAGCATAAGTCGTCTGAGCGGTTTCCACCAAGGCTTGCTTAAAAGCAAGTAATTCACCTGTATAAATGGATAAGCCGTACTCCAAATGTAAGGCTGTTGCTGATACAAAGGCTTTTTGCACATTTAAACGACGGACATAGGTAACGGCCTCATCTCCAGTGAGAATATTGCGCACACGGTAGCCTCCGGGAACGACAAGACGAATTTGATCCTTCGTTGTCAGTTCGTTGATCACATTTAAATCATTGGTGATAACAGTAAGAGGTTGATTATCCAAGCCTCGGGCAATTTCCAAGGTGGTGCTGCCACCATCCAAGGCAATTACATCACCTGGCTTTATATGCTGTAGCGCTCTTGCGGCGATCTCCATCTTCTCTGCCTTATGTTTAATATTGGCTTCGCGCATTGAAAGAATTCCCAGCTGATCATTTTGTGCCAAAATAGCACCTCCATGAACCCGCTTAAGCAGCTTTTGCTCCTCAAGGTTACCTAGATCCTCACGAATGGTTTTACCCGAAACCTGCAACAGTTCGCTTAACTCAAGCACTGTCACTTCTTTCCTTGCCAAAATTGCTTCCATAATTCTCTCATAACGCCGGATTGCATGCATAGGAAAC
>JACMJI010000317.1 GCA_014380705.1 Gorillibacterium sp.
ACGACAGATTCAGGTGGTCACCGTTCCCGTGAAGGAGCCCGCGAAAACAACATGAAGATCGGCATTGGATGCGACCATAACGGCTATAAGCTGAAGGAGCAAATTAAATCTTACTTAACTAGTTTAGGGATTGAATACAAGGATTTTGGTTGCCATAGCATGGAGCCTATTGATTACCCGGATATTGCTTTCCAAGCAGCGGAGGATATTGCCGCAGGGCATCTCGAACGTGCTATTCTGGTATGTGGGACTGGAAATGGCATGAATATATCAGCGAACAAGATTGCAGGCGTTCGTGCAGCCCTGTGCCACGATCCGCTTTCTGCTGAAAAAGCACGAAAGAGCAATGATGCGCAAGTGCTGACGATGGGAGCTTGGATCGTAGATTGGCCCATTGCAGAACGTGTCCTTACTGCCTGGATAACTTCTGAGTTTGAGGGTGGCGCCTCACTACGAAAGGTAGAGAAAGTAAAAACTAGAGACTTTAAACGTGATCAGTAGCTATAGGATCAATGTTAGTAAATGACCGCTCAAAATTTGGTTTTCATCCATTCTGTATTTAATATACAACTGGTCAAAACCGACAAAAACAGCAAGTCTCCGTATTATTCGAGACTTGCTGTTTTGCGTAATGGTGATACCTCTACTTAAATACTCGCGCAATGCCCTCTTTGATTATCGAACAGGATTCCTTAAATTTCTGCTGTTCCTCATCATTGAGTTGCAGCTCAACTATTTCTTGTATTCCAATGCTGCTAATAATAGCTGGAACCCCGATACATACATCCGTCTGCCCGTATTCGCCATCCAGAATAGCCGAAACCGCAATAATCTTATGCTCGTCATTTAAGATCGAACGCGTGATAAAAGCTAACGCATTCCCAATCCCGAATTGAGTATTCCCTTTGCGAAGGAAGATTTCCCAACCAGCATCCTTCGTCTTCTTAGATATTTCTTCAAGATCTACGTGTTTAAAACGCTCTTTATGCTGCTCAAGGATATGTAGCAGTGGTTTTCCGCCAATGGAAACATGGGACCAGGCTACAAATTGCGACTCCCCATGCTCACCGAGTGCGTACCCGTGAACACTACGCGGGTCGAGAGAGAATACTTCGGAAAGCAATGTCTTCAGGCGGGATGAATCAATGGAAGTTCCTGTACCTATAACCCTGTGGCGAGGAAAGCCTGAAAACTTCCGTATCATGTAGGTGACAATGTCCACTGGATTTGCGGCCACAACAAAAATTCCATCGAAGCCGCCTGCCATCAGTCGAGTTACAATATCTCGGGTTATCTTCTCGGCATCCTCAAGAATATCAAGTCGTTTCTGACCGGGCTTTGGGTTGGCTCCAGCTGTCACGATTACAACATCCATGTTCTTGCAATCCTCTAGCTGACCGGCGTATACCTTTGTGCGTGTTGATGTAAAATCCATGCAATGTGATAAATCCAGCGCTTGTGCGACGGCTTGCTCATAATTGAGGTCTATCATCATTATTTCATCACAGATGGACTGGTTGATCATAGAATAAGCACAGCCCGATCCTACCATCCCTGCTCCGACGATCGCCACTCTTCTTGTTGTTTTGCCCATTGTTCGTTAGCCCCCGCTTTTGTACTATCGTGTACCTTTTGTTATTTAGCTAGTTCTGCTTCTACCGCTTTGGCCAACTGTTCATAGGTTGTTCCAGGTGGCAAATGTACACCGTTAACAAAAAACTGCGGTGTTCCGTTGACTCCCAAAGAACCGGCAATTTTGAAATCTTCCTTTACATCGAACATATATTTATGGCCCTTAAGATCTTTCTCAAACTGAGCATAATCAATGCCTGCGATATTATTCTTGACGAATTTCAGCAGAAACTTTTGGGTCGCCCAAATCTTCTTCTCATCCCCTTGCTGCGCAAACAGCTTTTCCTGAAACTCCCAGAACTTCTCATTGCTTTGGTGAAAAATCGCTTCACCTGCACTTGCGGCCAAATGTGAATCCCGGTCAATAAATGAATAGTTCATAAAATAGAGCTGCACTTTCCCTGTATCCACAAAATCTTTTTTGAACTGAGGCATGGAGGTCGCTGACCAATTAGCACAGAGCGGACATTTAAAATCCGCTACTTCTACCACCTTCACCTTGGCGTCATCGTTTCCTAGCTTAGGCTGCTTGTCATAAACAATCCCCTTTGAAATATCAATGGTTCCTTTTACTTCAGTGAAATTAATTAAGCCTGCTGTAAGCTCATTCTGCTGGTACCGATTGATCCCTACCAACAATGCCAGAAGCAGGACCAGCCCTCCTAGAAATAGTGGGATAAAAAGATTCCTTTTTTCTTTAGGCGCCATTATCTATTCCCCTTTTCAACACACCTATTGAATTCATTCTCTTGCTTGTATAAATGAATA
>JACMJI010000318.1 GCA_014380705.1 Gorillibacterium sp.
GGTTCGACTTTATCGTGTACTGGAGCCCCAAGCTCTGTTCGTTCGCTCGCGGTTTGGAGCAGGAGATATTCTTGGTGTACTAGCCGATGATATCGAGCAGCTGCAAAATGTGTACATCCGCACGATCTTCCCGAGTGCAGTAGCCGTTATTATGTATGCTTGTGTTATTGTAGCACTCGGGCTATTTGATCCAGCATTTGCTCTCTTAATGGCGCTTTATCTACTGATTCTGGTGCTGGTGCTGCCACTCATTTCCCTGAAGTATACCAAAACCCAGCAGACACGAATCAAACGTGAACGTGGCGGATTATATCGAAAGCTAACGGATGCTGTGCTTGGGATTGGTGATTGGATGATCAGCGGGCGTTCTGTTGATTTTCTAACCGCATATGAGGCTGACGAACAAAGGGTAACAGCGCTTGATCGCTCCCTGCGGAGTTTTGCTCATTGGAGGGGGTTAGCTGCTAATGTGGTTGTCGGACTCACATTGATATCTCTACTGTTCTGGTCTGCAAATCAATTTACTGCCGGAGCTATACCTGCTACGTGGATCGCGGCTTTTGTGCTGGTGGTTTTCCCCTTGATGGACGCGTTCCTGCCGGTCTCAGAAGCGATTGAAAAAGTTCCCCAGTACCGCGAATCGGTTGCCAGATTGTATGAGATAGAGGATGCGGGCCAGAAGCTGAAGCAGCTTGGACAAACGCTAGTATCTGATGAAGAAGTTCAAGCAGCGCGCGTCAATGCACATATCCGTTTGGAAAATGTTTCGTACTCTTATGACGGAGACGAGGGTAAAATTGCTGTGGATGGTGATCGTGCCACTGAGCGACATGCTGCTACTGAAGGATTTACTGTGCTTGAAGAATACACAACTCTTGCTGGGCTGTCCCTTGATATCCCGCAAGGGAAACGGATCGCTGTCATTGGTCGAAGCGGTGCTGGCAAGTCAACCCTGCTCAAGCTGATCCAGGGGGCACTCGCTCCTGCTTGCGGCAAAGTAACTCTAAATGGCATAGACGCGATTTCCTACGAGGAACATATTCCGAAGGTGATTGCGGTGCTGAATCAAAGTCCCCACTTGTTCGATACCTCTTTAGCCAATAATATTCGGTTAGGTCGTGAAGAAGCGGAGGAACCAGAAATCAGAGAAGCGGCCAGGCTTGCCCATTTGGAGCCTTTGATTGAATCCCTTCCCGAGGGCTATGGCACACCGATGCGTGAAGCAGGGCAACGCTTCTCAGGCGGTGAACGACAACGGGTAGCACTTGCGCGGATATTGCTGCAGGATACACCTGTCGTTATCCTCGATGAGCCAACCGTGGGTCTCGATCCGCGAACCGAGCGTGACTTGCTCGCCACTATATTTACCAGTCTTGAAGGAAAGTCACTTATATGGGTCACTCACCATCTCGTGGGAGTGGAGGCAATGGATGAGGTAATTTTTATGGAGCATGGCCGTATTGTGATGAGAGGTACGCATGCTGAGCTTATGCAGCAGCATGAACGCTACCGTAACTTATATCGTCTTGATCGACCTGTCGCTCCCCCTAAATTAGCTACCAAAGGCAATTAAAAACAGACAATCCGACCCAAGGCATGGGTGTGGAATGTCTGTTTTTTCATTGGGATCTTAATTCGTTTAAGTGTCATCTCTCAAGCCTACTGTATCCACCACGCTCGGCCCCGATGCACTCCATCCGAGCTGGAACCTACATCCCGCTAAACGGATCCTTCCACTCGGATTGCTTTTTGCGGAAGGTGTCCGGCGCGGAGCCTGTATAGGCCTTAAATAGGCGGCTAAAATGAGAGGGGTATTTGAAGCCGACCTCATAGGCGATTTCAGTTATCGATTTATTCGGGGTGAGCGTAAGCATGACCTTGGCTTGATTGATCCGACGTTGGTAGAGAAAAGCGAAGATGGTGATTCCGGTGATTTCCTTAAATATTTTGACAAGATGATACTTGTTGAGGTGCATGTAGTGACTTATTTCCTCGAGATCAATGTCCTCCGTATAGTGCTGCTCAAGATAAGAGATCAGGCGTTGTACATTTTGTTCCTTAATACCAGGAGAAATCGTCTTGTTGACTAAAGGTCGGGTGCTAATCTCATAGAGTTCCGTTAGCAACGCCAAGAACTGGACAAGAAAACGATCATGGGACAAGGGATCACTTTGCTGAAACAATTGGCACATACGAGTGAGTATAGGCTCAATTCGACTCTGTTCCTCTGGCCCTAGCGAGATACATACATTATGAAGCTCCTCAAAGGGGCGAAGTAAATGGAGGTTAAAGGGAGGACGAAGCAGCCCCTGAACGAACTGCGGGTCAAAATGGACAACCGTTCGCCGATATTCGCTATTGGGATCTGCAATGGGGCAATGGAGCGTCATTCCATTCATGAGGATCAAGTCGCCGGGGCGGAGATAATGGATTTTGTCACCGATTATATAATGGCATTTTCCGGTGTGGAAATAATAAATTTCATACTCGAGATGCGAGTGGAACCCAATGTTGATTGGTGTGTTGCTGCATCCAGCTGTCATGGGCAGATGGAAATGCTCAAACAAACTCATCGTTTTTTCCTCCAGAAATGTTGTTGACAAGATTGTACCATGAACCTTTATTAAAAACACCAACCACATATAAGTAGTAATTCAGAGCAACCTAACCGGATGCAATCGAATATAGCTTGACTATGGTACCATTAGGCAGAAAGCAATAAAGATGGAGGGATCCTCATGCAGAGTATAGCAACCCCTGTTCGTTTCGGAATTATTGGAATCGGCAATATGGGCTCAAGTCATGCGAATTATCTGGATCAAAAAGAAATCAAGAACGCCGTCCTTACCGCAGTCTGTGATATAAAGCCGGAGCGGCTGGAATGGGCACAAAAACACCTCAGTGCTGATGTTGCACATTTTGATACAGCCGCGGAGCTATTTGCATCGGGCACAGTGGATGCCGTGTTGATCGCGACACCTCATTATTCGCATCCGGAATTGGCCATTCAGGCATTTGCGGCTGATCTGCATGTATTGGTTGAAAAACCAGCAGGCGTATACACGAAGCAAGTCCGATTGATGAATGAAGCGGCCGCCAAGTCTGACCGAAAATTCGGGATGATGTACAACCAGCGGACCAATCCACTGTATAGCAAGCTTAAGGATATGATTGAAACCGGAGAGCTGGGCAAAATCCGCAGACTCAACTGGATTATTACGAACTGGTATCGCTCCCAAAGCTACTATGATTCAGGAGGATGGCGGGCAACCTGGGCTGGTGAGGGCGGCGGCGTACTGATTAATCAAGACCCGCACCAGTTGGATCTTTTTCAATGGACGACGGGTTTAATGCCTAAGCGGGTTAGAGCCTTCTGTGGCTTTGGTAAATACCGCAATATTGAGGTTGAGGACGATGTTACTGCGTACATGGAATATGAGAATGGGGCAACAGGTCTATTTGTGACGACGACAGGAGAGGCTCCGGGAACTAACCGTTTTGAAATTGCAGGTGATCGCGGCAAGGTTGTTATCGAGGATGACAAGCTTACCTTCTGGAGATTGCGTGTTCTCGAATCTGAGTTTAATCATACCTACAAAGGTGGCTTCGGTGAACCGGAATGTTGGAAGTGTGAAGTTCCCGTTAATGGAACAGGTGCGCAGCATAAAGGAATCACTCAGAACTATGTTGATGCGATCACGGACGGAACGGCTCTGCTTGCTTCAGGCGAAGAAGGCATTCGCGGGTTGACGATTTCCAATGCCATCCATCTCTCGGCTTGGACAGACGCTTGGGTTGATCTCCCTTTAGATGAGGATCGCTATTATGAGATGCTCCAAGAAAAGATTCGTGATTCCAAGGTACAGAAAACGGATCATAGTCAAACATTAAATACAGCTGGCACACACTAAATAGGGAGGCTTTACAAACGAATGCAAAAAACCGATGGTATGAATTACGCTCCAAAGGGTAAACCACAGCCTGTGTGTAACCCAGGCGAATTTGTTTTTGCTGCTATGGCTCTCGATCATGGGCATATCTACGGCATGTGCAATGGATTGATTGAAGCGGGTGCTACGCTAAAATGGGTCTATGATCCAGATCCGGAGAAGGTTGCAGCCTTTGTGAGAGCTTACCCGGAAGTACGGGTTGCCAATAGCCAAGAAGAGGTTTTTCAGGACAGCGAGGTACGTTTGGTTGCCGGTGCTGCAGTTCCATCTGAGAGGTGTGCACTAGGGCTTGCTGTAATGGATAGCGGCAAGGATTATTTTACAGATAAGACACCATTTACAACCCTTGCCCAACTGGAGCTCGCACGAGCAAAGGTTGTAGAGACGGGGCGCAAATACGCGGTTTATTTCAGTGAACGGCTGCATGTGGAAAGTGCTGTATTCGCAGGTCAATTGGTGAAGCAAGGGGCGATCGGTCGCGTTGTTCAGGTCATCGGCTTTGGACCTCATCGACTAAATGCACCTTCAAGACCAGACTGGTTTTTCGAGCATGACAAATACGGCGGCATCCTCTGTGACATTGGCAGCCATCAGATTGAACAGTTTCTCTATTATGCGGATTGCAAGGATGCGCGTGTTGTCCATAGCAAAATCGCCAATTATAACAACAAAACGTATCCAGAGCTTGAGGACTTCGGAGATGCTACGCTCGTGGGTGACAATGGCGCAACCCAGTATTTCCGTGTCGATTGGTTGACACCTGATGGACTCAGTACTTGGGGCGATGGACGGACGGTTATTCTTGGGACGGAAGGCTATATCGAGCTGCGCAAGTATGTTGATATTGCCCGGAGTGCAACATCTGACCACCTTTACCTTGTAAATGCGGAAGGTGAACAGCATATGGAGCTTAGTGGTAAAGTTGGTTTTCCCTTTTTCGGCGAGTTTGTGCTGGATTGCTTGAACAGAACGGAAATAGCGATGACCCAAGAGCATGCATTTAAAGCAGCAGAGCTATGTATGATTGCTCAGCGTGATTCGATCAAAGTCGAGTAGCTTCAAGCGGTTTATGGGATTGTTCGATGTTTAAAGGCGCTTTTTCCTATAAAAAGTTAAAAGCGCTTATTCCTATGAAGTTATGAGCGCTTATTCTTTCAATAGTTAAAAGGGTGCTTATTCCTACAAAACAAAAGGGGCGAATCCTTGTGAAATTGTCCATATTTACGGTCATGCTTCCTGATTTTGGGCTGCTTGATACGATTAATGTTCTGAAGAAAACAGGCTATGACGGAGTGGAGTGGCGTGTGACCCAAACCAATCCGGCTAATGCGAGTCAAGAGCCATCGTTCTGGGGCAATAA
>JACMJI010000319.1 GCA_014380705.1 Gorillibacterium sp.
CATCCCATGCCATGCGCCCCGCTTCGATATGGATCGCTCCCGGAATATGCCCCTCATTCCATTCCGATAATTGGCGGACATCCACAAGCGTAATCTCATTCAAGCGTTCACGCAACTCTTTGACATCCATGCTTGGAATTGTCTCAACCGGATAGCCTGCTCGGTCCCACGCATCGATTCCGCCATCCAGATAACCGAGCAGATCATCATACCCAATGCGGATGAGTTGCCGTGTCGCCGCGACGGTTTGGTCTGTGGACTCAGCAACGAGCACGATCCTGCTCCCAAACGGAATCAGCCAACCCGCCCAGGTGGTGAGCGGTGCATCGACGTGGATGCCATATGAGTTGGGAATATGCCCCGCAGCAAATTTCTTGCCGTGCCGCACATCCAAAATCACGATACCTTTCTCCATCATCGCTTTCACTTCGCTTGCGGATAGCGGTTTGAGCATGGGAACTCCGCCCAATATGCTCGGGCCTTTTTGATTTACCTCGCGTAAGTATTTGTAATAAGTTGGATAAGAGGACAGACCTGATAGTGCATGCTGTATAAACTCTTCCTCATTTTGTGACCGAATCAGTGTATTGGTCTTACGTTCCTGACCAATTGTAGTGACTCGATCTGAAGAAAGGGGTGCAACGCAATATGACCCCGAACCGTGTGTCGGGAAGACTTCCAGTTCGTCCGGCAGTTTCAGCAATTTGGCGTGAATGGTGTGATAAAGCTGGTGCGCTGAGGGATGAGTTAATTCAGGGCTAAGCAGATCCGTTCGAGCGGCTCCACCAACGATCAAAGCGCCGCCGCTGAATAATGCAGAGGGCGTCTTACCATCAGGCTCAACGATCAGGAAGGAGATATGTTCAGGCGCATGCCCAGGCGTGCTCATCACACGGATCTGGAACGCGCCTACATCAATGACGCTCTCTTCCGTGAGTGGCTGGTGCTCAAATCCCAATTGTGCTTCCGCGCTGGCACCGATCACTGCCCCAGTCTGATGCGCGATCTCGCGGTTGCCGGAGACAAAGTCTGCATGCAGGTGGGTGTCAAGGACATGTGTCAGTTGAATCCCACGCTCGGAAGCGGCATGCAGGTACCGGTCCACGTCACGTAGCGGGTCTATCAATATCCCCTTTTTAGTGTCATGAGATCCGATTAAATAAGCAGAGTTGCCGAGTCCTGTATCAACAAAAGGCTCGACGAACCACGTCTCTCTCATAATAAGATTATAATCCTGTAACTTTCAGATGGGATCTCTTTCTTATGTTTCTTATTATTGACAGCTGTACAAAGGGGCAAGGAACCATCCAACTTGCGTGGTTCATCAGCGAGGTCAGGAAATACAAGAAAACAATCCTTTACGAATCCTGGCTGCTTTCAAAATAATGAGATACCTCCGAGCTAAGCTCGGAGGTATTTACTTAAAACGCATAATTGGTATAGATGCCCATACCGACTGACTTGGTACAGCTATTATTTATTCTGTACTCATTCTTTGAGGAGAGGCAATACGCTTTTCCCTAATCCAAGTAAGCCGCCAACTGCCATACCTAAGCCTGTTATTAATCCGATCACTCTATAGTAGCCACCCTGCAGGCTGAGGAGCTGCTCAAAAATCTCTCCTTGGAAAAAGCCAATAAAAAACTGGCTGTTGTAAAATAAAAGCCCAATTCCCAAAATGAGTGTTCCAGCACTCACCAAAATTAGAAAGGGTCTTTGGCGGCCTGCAATCATGCTTCCGTTTTCGGCTTCGACTTGTTCGATAAGTTTTGATGCTTCTGTCCAGCTAAGAGTGCTCTGTTCACACACCATACCAATGATGTCATTGCGGTCATGATGCTTTCCGAGCTTCTTAATGATCAGCTTGGTGAGTTCCTCATTCATTTGAATAATGCTCCATGATGTTTTGATATTATTTGATTATAAGCTGTCTGCACAGTTATTTCGTTTGCCACCTCCCTTTAAGATGAATTTAATATGATATTTCGAAAATCAGAAGGCTACTGCTCACCTTTAGAGAGACAAAGTAGGGTTGGTTAGGATTGCTGCGAAGCTGTTAATTCGTCCGCAGCATCGAGGGATGCAACGACAATGCGATCACGACCCTTGTGCTTTGCCTCATACAGAGCTCCATCTGCGGCGTTTAATACCCTTTGGTTGGTGGAGCCGTGTTCAGGGAACATAGCTATCCCCAGTGACATTGAAACGGTAGGCAGAATCTTGCTGTTGTGTTCAATATTGAGATGCTTGATCCCTTCCCGTAACTCCTCGGCGCGCTGCCGGACATTTTCCAATGATACTTCGGGGAGAACCAGTGCAAACTCCTCCCCGCCGTAGCGGCAGGCAATATCGCCACCGCGCAGATGTTGCTTCAAAAAGCTGCCCAGTTTGCGCAGTAAAATATCGCCGGCTTCGTGCCCATGCGTGTCGTTGAAGCGCTTGAAATGATCGAGGTCGAGCATGATGACACCGACTGGGCGCTGCAGCCGCACTGCGCGATTGAATTCCCGTTCGAGCGTTTCTTCCAGATAGCGCCGGTTGAACAAGCCTGTGAGAGGATCACGGATGGACTGCTCACGCAAAAAGATCCTCAATTTCAGATTCGCCAGTGCCAGGACTATGGAATCAGCCATAGCTATGGCGATCTGCTGTTTGGATTCGGTCAGACTGGGCAGGTTATGGTTTGGCTGTGCTGCCGTGGTTGAGTCAGTCCTTATGTGGAGAATCCCCATTGCATCTCCTTGTGCCATCATGGGTATACATAGTGCAGAGACAGGTAACTGATTCTTAAGATGAGGGCAAAGCAATTCAAGGGTGCTCTCTTTGGAATTTAATAGGTTAATTCTTCCTCGTCTTAATGCCCAGCAGTCGTCCAGCGCAAACGTGTCTGGCTCTAGTGATGGATTACCCCATGCAGCTACAGATTCCACCTTGTTTTGTGAATTGTTAATCATATACAAGATACCAGTTTCTTCTGGTAGTAATTGCTGGCCCAATTGAGCGATGATCGTATAGGCTTCCTCAAGTGTTGAGCAGCTTTGAAGCAGGCCGCCCATTTCGTTGTGCAGAATCATCTTGCGATTATGTTCTTCCCGTTCATTCAGATTGAGTTGAAGTTTTTGGTTGATCTCTATTAATTGTGCCTCTACCTCGCTACGTTCGGAAACAAGTGCTGCTAGAGCAAGCCCGGTAACTGTTACTGTGATTATGAAGCTCTGCAAAAGCAGGAGTGACTCATTTGGAAGGGTCTGAGCAAACGGTCCGAAGCCTCGCAGGGTACCACCAATTGCGATGCTCGAAAGTACAAGTATTACGGTCGCAGTCTCGCGTGGCCCAAAGCGATACGCGGCCCAAATGATAATGGGTACAAGCGTGAATTCCAGAGGATAGTTTCTGATGGCAAAAGAGGATTGGTCGCCAAAGACTGTGAGGGCGACCAGAATTGATGAAGCCAGCAGTAAGACAGCTTCCATTGCGCGGCTGGCACTCCAACGCAGCTTTGGATTCGTAGCCCATAGAATAAGCGCGGGTGCCACGACCAGACTGCCGCCTGCATCGCCTAACCACCACGTCAACCAGATGGTTAAATAATCTTTTGGCGACGCTAATCCGCTCCATACGAGGCTGGTCGCACCTATGGTCGCGCTCACAGCTGTACTAAAAAAGCCTGCTAAAAGTGCAAATTTGAAAACATCCAGGGCTCTGTTGAATAACTGAGTGCCCCGTGCAAAGCGATTGACCAGCCGCGCTCCAATCTGGCCTTCCAAAGTGTTGCCGATGGCTACAGCAATGGATAAAAAGAGAGAGCCTGAGGTTGTGAAATTAACGAGAAAGGCCCCTACAAGAATAGCTACGCCGACATAATCACCTAGAATTAAAAAAGCGGCGAGTGCAATTCCGGTGGGTGCCCATACGACTGTAGTATTGG
>JACMJI010000320.1 GCA_014380705.1 Gorillibacterium sp.
CACGTCATTGTCTGCGGCTATGGGCATGGCGATGGCTAGAGATTACGCTGGAGATAACAATAATGTCGTGGCGATCATCGGAGATGGAGCGCTCACAGGCGGAATGGCTTTTGAGGCACTTAATCATATCGGACATGAGCAGAAGAAGCTAACGGTTATTTTAAACGATAACGAGATGTCTATAGCACCTAACGTGGGTGCTATGCATAATTACTTAAGCAAAATTCGTGCAGACAAGCATTATAAGAAAGCCAAAGAAGAGATAGAAAGCTTATTAAAGAGAATTCCGGCTGTTGGAGGCACATTAGCTAAGACTGCTGAGCGTGTGAAAGACAGCATGAAATATTTACTCGTACCGGGTGTTTTATTCGAGGAGCTTGGCCTGACTTATTTTGGACCGGTTGATGGTCATAATATTCCTCAACTGCTTGAGACAATGAAACAGGCGGATAAGGTCAAAGGTCCCGTACTTATTCATGTTATTACAGTTAAAGGCAAAGGCTACACGCCAGCGGAAACAGACTCTCATGCTTGGCATGGAGCGAGTCCGTACAAGATCGAGTCAGGTCAGATGATTAAAGCCGTAGGTGCCCCCATGTACACGGACGTGTTCGGGAATATGCTTATTGAGCTTGCTGAGCAAGACAAGAGAATCGTGGCAATCACACCAGCTATGCCAGGCGGCTCCGGGTTAATGAAATTTGCTGCGCGGTTCCCTGGTCGAATGATCGATGTTGGAATTGCGGAACAGCATGCGGCAACGCTATGTGCTGCACTAGCGCAAGAGGGTATGAAGCCTGTTTTCGCTGTCTATTCAACCTTTTTGCAGCGGGCTTATGACCAAGTTGTCCACGATATCTGTCGACAAAGTCTAAATGTTACTTTCGCCATCGACCGTGCTGGTTTTGTTGGACCTGATGGTGAAACGCACCATGGTGTGTACGATATTGCTTTCCTACGCAGCATTCCTAATATGGTTATCATGATGCCTCGAAATGAGAATGAGCTGCGGCGGATGATGCTGACAGCCCTTCAATACGACGGGGGTCCAATCGCTTATAGGTACCCGCGAGTTAATGGCACTGGGGTTAAGCTTGAGACTGAAATCCAGCCGATTCCAATCGGTACATGGGAAATTGTGCGCGAAGGTGAGCGAATTGCAGTCCTTGCCGTCGGTCCCATGGTGGAGCTTGCTGAGGATGCTGCAGATCTTTTACGACCCCAAGGGATCCAAATCAAGATTATTAATGCACGGTTTATCAAGCCTCTAGATAACGCTATGCTGGATCAATTAGCCAAAGCGCACTTCCAGATTATCACGGTGGAAGAGGGGGCTCGCATGGGCGGCTTCGGCAGTGCGGTCCTTGAATATTATGCCGATATGGAAGTTTACAATATGCAGGTTAAATCTATTGCGGTACCTGATTATTATGTGGAACATGGGTCGATTAAAGAGCAACGCAAGGAAGTTGGTTTAACGGCGGAGAATTTAGCTGTGGAAATCCAGAAGTTTCTCCCGCGTTCCATTAAAACAACGAGCATGGGTTAAACCATTTTCTAAAGAACGGTCTAAAGGAGATTAGAGCTTGAACGATAAAGAACGGGTTGACATATTGCTAGTGGAACAGGGCTTCTTCGATAGCAGAGAGAAAGCAAAGGCCGCCTTAATGGCAGGCCTTGTTTTTGCAGGTACGGAGCGTATCGAGAAAGCAGGCACCAAAATTCCCCGATTAACGGCAATTACGGTTAAAGGGGCTATTCACCCGTATGTAAGTCGTGGCGGACTCAAGCTTGAGAAGGCTCTCAAGCATTTTGGGATAGATGTACATGATGCAGTTATGCTTGATATAGGAGCCTCAACAGGCGGGTTTACGGACTGTGGTCTACAGAATGGTGCCTCTCACGTGTATGCTGTCGATGTTGGCTACAATCAGTTGGATTGGTCCATTCGAAGTGATGCTCGAGTTACTGTGATGGAACGAGTTAATTTCCGCTATTTAAAAAAAGAAGAGCTGACAGGGTATGGCCTTCCTAATTTTGCAACGATAGATGTGTCCTTTATCTCCCTAAAATTAATTTTGCCACCTTTAGCGGAAATTCTGCTTCAGGATGGCGAGGTTGTAGCTCTCATTAAGCCTCAATTCGAGGCAGGGCGGGAGAAGGTCGGTAAATCTGGTGTGATCCGGGAATCAGCCGTTCATCGCGAGGTCCTGCAAAAGGTACTCGGCTTCGCTGCAGAAAGTGGCTTTCATCTATTGGGACTTACTTTCTCACCGATTACAGGCGGAGAAGGGAACATTGAATTCCTTGCTCATTGGAAATGGGTAGGCGTCCCAGAGCTGCTGGATCAAACCACTCTAAACGAACGGATAGAACAGATTGTTTCAACGGCTTCTGCAAGCTTTACTTCCTAACCACCCTAGAAGTTTTCATTTGCAAGCAGGAATTATTTATAAAAAGGCGAATGTATATTCGGGTGATCTTATGAAGAATGGCGCGGGTTTTGTTCTGATTTTGTTAATCGTTATATTATTTATTTGGGGACTTCGTGCGTTGCGTAATTGGTGGATGTCTGCACCTCGCTCAACGGGCCAGGTGGAGATTGATGAGGAGATTCCAGTAACAGAGGCTGTGGCTCTATTGGAGAGATCAGGTTTTGAAGTCATGACCCTAAAGCGTCGCATTCCGCTGTTTATTACCGTCGATGGTGGTACGGAGGAGGGCGGCGAGGATCTTCAAAGCCGTTTACTTGTCGATCATTTTGCTCAGAAAGAGGACAAGCTATATATTGTTAAGATTGAGAAGAGCCGTAAACCCTACGTATGGACAGGCTGCGGTCTTCGGGACCAGCTTCTAGTCTATGCATTGCTTTATGAAGAGGCTGTCGGCATTGTCATTGTCAACCCGGAAACCAAACGAATTCGTACCGTCCAGTTTGAGATTGGGGAATAAGTCATTAGGATCATGAGGGGAGACAGCGATGAAGGGTAAACGCCATATGAAGATTAAAGAGATCCTGGCAACGCGGGAGATTGAAACCCAAGACGATCTGGTAACCTCCCTGCGTAACGCTGGATTCTCAGTTACACAAGCAACCGTTTCTCGAGATATCAAGGAAATGCACTTGATCAAAACCCCAATGAATGACGGAAGGTATAAATACGCAACACCTGCGGATCAGCGCTTTAATCCGTTGCAGCGTTTAAAACGAGCATTGGTTGATCAATTTGTTGGCATTGATTATACAGAGAACTTGGTCGTAATCAAAAGCTTGCCAGGAACAGCCAATTCACTTGGTGCTTTAATTGATATCATTGAATGGGAAGGCATAATGGGGACGATCTGCGGAGATGACACCATCTTGGTAATTTGTCGGACGAAAGATAAAAGCAAACAGTTTGTGAACGAGATCATGAACATGCTGGGGTGATAAACCGTGCTAACTGAACTGCATATTCGCAATTTAGCCGTAATTGAATCCGTTCAACTTTCTTTCAACCATGGTTTTCAGGTGTTAACAGGGGAAACTGGCGCAGGTAAGTCCATTATTATCGATGCACTTGGTCTAATCGCAGGAGGCAGGGCTTCGGCTGATCTTGTTCGCCATGGGAGCGACAGAGCAGAGATAGAAGCCTTGTTTGATATGCCTATGGGTCACCCGATCTGGAACGTATTGGACCAAATGGGCATCGTCGCTAATGTAGATGAGACAATCATGATCCGACGCGATGTAACGGCTGCGGGCAAAAGTACGAGTCGGATCAATGGTCAATTAGTTAACCAGTCCATGCTTAAAGAAGCAGGAGAATGGTTAGTGAATATCCACGGTCAACATGAACACCAATCTCTCCTAAAACCAGAGAGTCATATTCGCTGGCTTGATCTGTTCGGTGGAGCATCCGTGGCACAAGCTCATGGGACCTATGCTGAGTCTTATTCCCGTTATGCAATGTTGCGTAAACAACTGAAGGAATTGCAGGAGGGCGGTAAACAAGGGCTGCAGATGCAGGATCTTTATCGCTTCCAGATTGAGGAAATTAATGCGGCACAGTTAAAGCTTGGAGAAGATTCACTTCTGATTGAAGAACGACGTAAGTTGTCAAATGCAGAGAAACTCTATGCCAACATTAATGACTCCTACGAAACCTTGTTTACCGATAAGGGGTTACAAGCTGTAAGCAGATCTATGCAGAAGCTGCAGGAAATCGGCAACCTCGATCCGGTGGTGCTTTCACCAATATTGGAGCAGATCAGTTCTTCCTATTATCAGTTAGAGGATGCGGCTTTCCAACTTCGTGATTATCGTGATCAGATTGAATTCAATCCCGAACGAATCGACCAAATTGAGCGTAGACTTGATGTTCTTGCTTCACTAAGACGTAAATATGGTGACAGGGTCGAGGATATCCTACTTTATCTTACCAACATTGAGCGCGAATTATCCCTTATTGAGAATAAAGATGAGCACATCCGTATGCTTGAGGAAGATATAACCAGGGAGCTTGCCCATTTAAAGAAGCAAGCTGTACATCTGCATATTTTACGGAACAAGGCTGCCATAAATTTAGCCAAGCAGATTGAAAGCGAGCTTCAAGATTTGCAAATGGAACGAACCCGGTTTTCGGTTCAATTGGAAGCTCAGGATGATCCAGAAGGACCGGAAGTCGACGGCAGGCATGTTCGTCTAACCGCAAATGGGATGGATCAAGTTGAATTTTTGATCTCTGCAAATCCTGGAGAGCCCCTCCGTAGCTTAAGTCGAATTGCCTCAGGTGGGGAAATGTCTCGGATCATGCTTGCCATGAAGAGCATATTTGCCAAAGTGGATGACATTCCTGTGCTGGTATTTGATGAAGTTGACACTGGGGTTAGTGGTCGAGCAGCACAAGCCATTGCTGAGAAATTATCCAAGCTATCAAGAGAAAGTCAAATTTTCTCGATTAGCCATCTTCCTCAAGTTGCATGCATGGCAGATGAGCATTATTTGATTGAAAAGGGCGTTGAAGGCAAGCGGACCTTTACTCGCGTGCATCAATTGGACACTGAAGGTCGTGTCCTAGAGCTCGCAAGAATGCTGGGTGGGGTTGAAGTAACGGAAACCACGAAGCAGCATGCTCGGGAAATGATTGTTTTGGCGGAGCAAAAAAAACTTAATGGTTAACATGGAAATTGTGCAGGAATGACGCGGGTTTCACGGTATCATTTTCACCTTATAAAAGTACGGTGCAGAGGTTAACTTATAGTTACGCTGATGACGAAAAGCTTCGTCGGGTAGTTTAGCTTAAGGGAGCGTGATCTGCTTGCACTTTGGCAACCGCAAAAGATGGATTGGTCTCATGATGTTCCTCTTCATTATCTTATGGGGACTCTCAATGCCCTTCAGGTGCTTCGCCAGTGTCCCCGGACACATCAATCTGTTCAGCGGGCAGCTAGCTCGAATTGATCTAGCCTTGCCTGTGGCAGCACAAGTATCGGTGAAGGATCCTGACATTGTACGTGTTAATGGCTCTTTTCGTTATTTTTCTCAGATTAATTTAAAGGATCCGATACAGCTCGTTTCTGGACATTCTGGAGAAACCATTCTTAAGGTAAGTTTATTTGGTAAAATTCCCTTGAAAACGGTTCTGGTTCATGTTGAGCCAGAGCTTAAAGTTGTACCGGGTGGCCAAACCATCGGGGTGAAGCTGCAGTCTGCCGGTATTCTTGTTGTAGGGCATCATCGTATCTCTGTAGATGGCAATAAACTCGTGTCGCCAGGTGAGAATGCGAACTTGCTTGTAGGGGATCTAATCGTAAGTGTGAATGGGGTTCCGATCAGAGAAGTTGACAAAATTGGGACGTTTACTGAAAAAGCAGGATTATCAGGCTCAACCCTTCATTTTATCGTTGTAAGGAATGGGAATCGTGTTAACGTCAAATTGAAGCCCGCTTATGATATTAATGATCATTCTTATCGGTTAGGGCTGTATATTCGGGACTCCGCAGCAGGTGTGGGGACACTAACCTTTTATGCTCCTGAACAGAAAAGGTACGGGGCACTTGGACATATTATTACCGATATGGATACGCAATTACCTATCGTGGTTGGCGGAGGCGAAATTGTTCACTCCAATGTCACTTCGATTGCCAAAAGTCAAAACGGTGATCCTGGAGAGAAAATTGCTCATTTCTTCCGTGAAAGTCGAGTATTAGGTGATATTGAGAAGAACACACCTTTTGGCATATTTGGCAACATGACTGATATTCCAGATCATGGAGTAGTGGCAAAAGCATTGCCCGTTGCTTTTGCCAAGGAGGTAAAAGAGGGACCCGCACAAATCTATACTGTCGTTAGTGGACAAAAGGTTGAGAAATTTAACGTGGAAATCACCCATGTATCGAAGCAAGCTTTTCCTGCCACAAAAGGTCTTGTTCTTCAGATAACCGACAAGCGGCTGTTAGAACGAACCGGTGGTATTGTTCAAGGCATGAGCGGTAGTCCTATTATCCAAAACGGCAAAATTGTCGGAGCAGTAACTCATGTATTTGTTAATAATCCAACAGCTGGTTATGGTTGTTTTATCGAATGGATGTTAAGGGATGCAGGGATCATGGGTAAATCGCAAGCGTTTGAACCACGAGCAAGTTAGAATTGGCTAACTTCATTCATCGTTTACATTTAAATCCTTGCCGCGGGCTGATGCCGTGTGGTGAGGATTTTATCTTTTTGTGTATTGTGATGTCGAATGAAATCGAAATGAATCGCAAATATTTTATTATACTGCAAATTCGAAAATAAAGGAAGAAAAATAAATTCGACAGAAGGATTTACCATTGTTGTGTCGAATTATTATCAAGGGAAAATAAATGATAACAAATTGGAATGAGGAGGACATGAATTTGCATAAAATCGACGTGCTTTTGGCTGATGACAACAGGGAATTTACAGAATTGCTTGGGGAATTTATCAATAATCAAGATGATATGTCGGTGGTTGGGGTAGCATACAATGGAAACGAAGTCATTCGTTTCATGGAACAAGCGAAGAAAATCCCTGATGTTCTGATTCTTGATATTATTATGCCCCATCTTGATGGACTTGGTGTTCTGGAACAGCTTCGTGAAATGAACCTAAACCCACAGCCCAAAATTATTATGCTTACTGCTTTCGGGCAAGAGAACATTACCCAAAAGGCCGTTCAGTTAGGGGCCTCCTACTATGTGTTGAAGCCTTTCGATATGGAAGTGCTGACGAATCGTATTCGACAGGTAGTTGGAACCTCCCAATCCTCCGTATCAAACAATGTATCGGGTAGAACGAATGTCGTTCCGATGAACAAAGGGAAGAATCTGGATGCTAACATCACGAGTATCATTCATGAAATCGGTGTTCCCGCCCATATTAAAGGTTATCAGTACCTGCGGGAAGCGATTACCATGGTTTACAATAATATCGAGATCCTCGGTGCCATTACGAAGTCACTCTATCCCGCTATCGCTGAACGCTACAAAACGACACCAAGCCGTGTGGAAAGAGCGATTCGTCACGCCATTGAGGTTGCTTGGACGCGTGGAAATATCGACAGCATCAGTTTTATTTTTGGGTACACCATCAATATCAGCAAGTCAAAGCCAACAAACTCGGAATTTATTGCGATGGTTGCGGACAAGCTGAGAATTGAGCATAAGGTTAGCTAAGTTTTAGCGGGTATTCGAATGCTATGATAAGGTATGGTCTCTCTATTTTTTGGGGGGCTGTGCCTTTTTTGTTGGAGTTAGGAGGTATTCCTGTAAGTAATTTTAGGTTTTGGATGAAGTATGCTCTTCTAATATACTCCAGGTCGGAATGGTGAATAAGACCCTTGACGAGCTTTTTGTCCCATACGCATCACGTAACGCCCCCGCAACCGTTCCTTATCCACCCGATCGCTGACCGCCAGCGCCCCCCCTGCAACCGTTCCTTATCCATCCAATCCGCTGACTGCCAATTTTGAGCTTTATTGGTTGCAAAAAAATCCCCCAAGCC
>JACMJI010000321.1 GCA_014380705.1 Gorillibacterium sp.
AAAATTTGTTCGATAGCTGACTTGATTTCCGTTTTGTTGGAGCGGATATCCACTTCAAAAACGTACTTCTTAAGGGCCATTAGATCGCTGGTGCGTTCGGTAATGACCGGCCGCTTGATAATATCGCGTGGGTCTTTCATTACGCAAACACCTCCTGTACTTTCTCCACAGCATCCTTCGTGATGATCAACTTGTCATACAGCATAACGTCTAGAACGTTGATGCCAACAGCACTAACAAATTTCACACCTGGAATGTTACGGGCGGACAGTGCCACGTTCTCATCGAACTCACTCGTTACAACGAGGGCGCGGCGATCAGCTTTTAGGTTTTTAAGCAATGCAATAATTTCCTTCGTCTTTGGTGCAGCAAAGGAAAGCTGATCCAAAACAACGATTTCGTTATCAATTACTTTTGAAGATAGAGCTGATTTAATAGCAAGACGACGAACCTTCTTCGGCAGCTTGTAAGAATAGCTGCGAGGGGTCGGACCGAAAACGACACCGCCGCCCTTCCACTGAGGTGCGCGAATACTTCCCTGACGGGCACGACCGGTTCCTTTTTGCTTCCATGGTTTACGTCCGCCGCCTCTCACTTCTGAGCGGCCTTTCGTTTTGTGCGTACCTGCACGCATGGATGCCTGCTGCATTACTACAGCCGAATGAAGTACGTGTACGTTTGGTTCAATTCCGAACACGGTATCAGACAGTTCGATTTCTCCGACTTCCAATCCGCTTACGTTGTATACTGCTACTTTAGGCATGGTGATCCTCCTTTCACGCTTTTCTTACTGTTTAACTGTCGTTTTCACAGATACAAAGCTATGTTTAGGTCCAGGAATCGAACCTTTTATCAACAGCACATTGCGTTCCGTGTCTACTCTTACGACCTGCAAGTTTTGCAGGGTGATCGTCTCATGGCCCATATGACCTGGCAGACGTTTTCCTTTAGGTACACGATTCGATTGAATCGAACCCATGGAACCTGGTCTGCGGTGATAACGGGATCCGTGAGCCATTGGTCCAGTACTTTGACCCCAACGTTTGATAACACCTTGGAATCCTTTACCCTTTGAAGTGCCCGTGACATCAACGAATTCGCCCTCGGAGAACACGTCAGCCTTAAGTTCTTGGCCAACCTCGTAATCCGTCAACTCAACACCGCGAAATTCTTTAATGTAGCGCTTAGGGGCTGTACCCGCTTTACCAGCGTGGCCCAGCTCAGGTTTAATTGCTCTGCTTGCCTTTTTATCGGCGAAACCCAATTGTATCGCCTCATAGCCGTCGTTTTCTACGTCCTTCTTTTGCAAGACTACGCAGGGACCAGCTTCAATGACGGTGACTGGAATAACTGTTCCGTCTGCAGTAAAAACTTGAGTCATGCCCAGTTTTTTACCTAAGATACCTTTTGTCATGTTGACACCTCGTTTCCTTCTGAATCTTTATCACCTATTACAGCTTGATCTCAATGTCGACGCCGGACGGCAGGTCCAAACGCATGAGCGCATCGACCGTTTGCGGGGTCGGGTTGACAATATCGATCAAACGCTTATGTGTGCGCATTTCGAATTGTTCCCGGGAATCCTTGTACTTGTGCACCGCACGTAGTACCGTAATAATCTGCTTTTCCGTTGGTAACGGAATCGGTCCTGAAACAGTAGCGCCGGTTCGTTTTGCAGTTTCTACAATTTTCTCAGCGGACTGGTCAAGAATCCTGTGATCGTATGCCTTTAAACGGATACGAATCTTTTGCTTTGCCATATAAGTCCCTCCTTCTATCGCCCAATTTCGTAATCGGACATACTCCGTGGAAATTCTCTGATTAACCCGCCAATGGCAAAGGGGCCGGGTGTATCAGCAACCTCCCACATCATCGCAACGTCACAGACCAACGCTCACTATTATATAACAATCCAATGATTAATTGCAAGCACTAATTGAACAAATGACAAAACAAAAATAAACACCAAGCAACGTCGTCTGTAGTTGCCGTGCGTTTACCGATCCGGAATCAGAATGAACCTTACCTGATATCTTTAAATTCTGATCTAGAGTAAAGAAAAGAGCCCTCGCTTCGCAACGAGAACTCTTTCTATTAGAAGAGATTCTTATTTCGTAATTCCTGCTACGGAACCAGCGCCTACCGTACGTCCACCTTCGCGGATGGAGAACTTGGTGCCTTCTTCAATAGCAATCGGGGAGATCAGTTCGATCGAAACGGTGATGTTATCACCAGGCATAACCATTTCAGTACCTTCTGGCAAAGTAATGATTCCCGTTACGTCCGTTGTACGGAAGTAGAATTGTGGACGGTAGCCTGTGAAGAAAGGCTTATGACGTCCTCCTTCTTCTTTGGTCAGAACGTAGATTTGAGCATTGAAGGAAGTGTGCGGCTTAACGGAACCCGTCTTTGCCAAAACTTGACCACGCTCGATGTCTTTACGATCTACACCACGAAGCAATGCGCCGATGTTGTCGCCAGCTTGAGCAGAATCAAGCAGTTTACGGAACATTTCAACGCCTGTAACGATACATTTACGAGTTGCTTCAGCCAAACCGATAATTTCAACTTCATCACCGATTTTAACTTGTCCACGGTCTACACGACCCGTAGCAACGGTACCACGACCAGTGATCGTGAACACGTCCTCGACTGGCATTAAGAATGGCTTGTCAACTTGACGCTCAGGAAGCGGAATGTAAGAATCGACTTGTTCGAACAATTCGATAATTTTATCAGCCCAAGGACCTTCTGGGTTCGCCAAAGCTTCACGAGCAGAACCTTGAATGATCGGCGTATCGTCGCCTGGGAATTCATATTCGTTAAGCAAGTCGCGAACTTCCATTTCTACCAATTCAAGCAATTCAGCGTCATCAACAGTGTCGCACTTGTTAAGGAAAACGACGATGTAAGGAACACCAACTTGACGAGAAAGCAGAATGTGTTCACGTGTTTGTGGCATTGGACCGTCAGCTGCAGATACAACCAAGATCGCGCCATCCATTTGAGCAGCACCAGTGATCATGTTCTTAACATAGTCAGCATGTCCGGGACAGTCTACGTGGGCATAGTGACGAGTTGCAGTTTGGTACTCAACGTGAGCCGTATTAATGGTGATACCACGCGCTTTTTCCTCTGGCGCAGCATCAATGTCGGCATAGTTTTTGGCAGCCGCTTGACCAATTGCTGCCAAGGTCATTGTAATTGCAGCGGTCAGAGTAGTCTTGCCATGGTCAACGTGACCGATAGTACCAATATTGACGTGGGGTTTATTCCGTTCAAATTTTGCGCGTGCCATTTTACGTGTTTATCCTTATCCTGTTAGTTCCTTCAATCTTTACTTTTACTTTTAGCAATGATAGTTTCGG
>JACMJI010000322.1 GCA_014380705.1 Gorillibacterium sp.
CCTTTAATCTGAAACTCATGATCTACATCGGGGTAGGTTCCACCATAATTATCCTTAGTTAGCGTGCTAAGCACAAATCCATCTGAATCATAGTAATCCTTAGCTCTTGTTCGTTCCACAACAGAGGGCAACATGGTTCCCCAGTAAAATCCCGCTAGTGCTTCCTCTAACTGATCACCACCGGCAAATTGAAAGCGAAACCGATTGCCGAACGGGTCAGAATGAGGTCTACATTCGAAGGATTCAATCTTGCAATGGTTACTTGTTATGGTGGCGATTACCTTATCGAGTGTTGATTCTATTTTAATTTGACCTTCAGTTGTTATCATCCATGATTGGTTTGAATCCGTAACCTCTTGGGGAAGGACCCAAGCCGTGTGATGTCCTTCTAGTTCAGAATGATCCTTGTCTGTGGGAAGGACAAACCAATTGGTACTTTCTCGACTCAATACGAAAGCAGGTCCTGAAGTAAAATGAACAAGAATGGGACGCTCGTCGTATGCGTCAATTTTAAGATAATCACCTTCAAAGGAAACGGCACCATTCTCAACCCTCAATAAAATACCTATGGGGAGATTCATCATTCTAATATTATTCTTCATTATTCTCGGCCTCCACTTTCCCATGACATGAAGTAATTTGCGTGCGATTCCCTATAAGCTCGAAGCTCTCTTTGGTTAATAAGAGATTCATTGTCACGACCCCTTTTGTTAAATGTGCGAAGTAGTTTTTAACAAAATCTTACCCGATTAAAGACAGGAGAACGCATCACAAAATGGATACAAACACAACTTATACAATGGATCGGCAGTTTACCAAGTTACATCCAAGCTTACTTGCCAATTTTAATGTGAGATAGTTGAGTTATTATCATAAATTTATTGTCCTCACCACACGCTCCCCTGCCCTAACTTCACAAACGGCTCTATCTGGCAATTTCAGAAAAAAACTTAAGCCTAAGTTATTAACTACCGTAATGGCTTTCTGAGGTCCTATATGGATGCTTATAAGATTACCGAGTACAGGGATCTGAGAGGCCTCAATCCATTCCAAGCTTTCCACAAACCGAGGAGTAATGGTAATCAAACGTTTTCCCGCATCCGCGCTGATTCCCATCAAGCCTGTGACAATACTATTTACAGCACTGTATGAAACCTCCGGATACTCTCTTCGTTCCAATGCTGGGTTCATCAAACGCAAAGTCGTTTCATAAGCTAGATCCCATAAACCGCATTTAAAATAAACCTGTGGCAAGTAAGAAAGTTCCTCCACGTTACTAGCATCATTTATTACTACTTCCTGTAAGGCCGCCTCTTTTTTATGATTGTCTTCTACTATATCGTAATAGAGCGGAAGAAAATGCCCTGAATAATAGTATTTTTCATAAAATGAACCGTCTGTCAGCTTAGCCCCATGAAATCTTTGATTTGTTTCATCCCACCACGTTTGAGTATAGATAGCTTGTATTTCATGAGCTTTTTTTTCAAATTCTTCTTGTTCCTGCAGATTACCGATTAAACCCTGAATATGGGCATAGGCACGGTAACCGGCATATTGTGCAGCTACCAAATCCCCAGCCATTGATACATGCAAGCCATCCTCGACATATGATCCTATACCCCGAACTCCATAGGATATATAATGCTCAATCAGACCATCGCCATCTTTGTCCCAATGCTTTACATAATCTCTGACGGTACGCTCGTAGAAATTAAGAAATACTGGATCTGTTAAGTAATCCTTGTCTCCCGTCCACAAATACTGCCGCAAGCAGCAATCCAGTACATCAAAATTAGCAGGCAAGTTATACCAAAATTTATCATCCGCTTCATAATCCTCTTTCACAGGCAAGTTATTACAATTGATTTCCCAATAGGTGCACCAATCTTTGCCCTCAGATATATTCTTCGCAAATTTATAAAGCATATTCTTATTGTGTTGGCTTAATCCGAGTATGCTCGCACCTATACTTTGATGTGCAACATCGCGCATACAGAAAGCTTCGCGTCCCGGTAGTGCCGCTTCGTACCAAAGCCCTACGGGATCGGATGAGTGAGCATAAGATAACGCCAACTGCTGCGCCCATTCAATCCCTTGGTTTAATTCCTCACTAGAAGAACGAATCTGCAATTTCATTTATACCTCTCCTATTAACAATTATTTAGCCTTTTACTGAGCCCAATGTAATACCTCCGATGAAATACCGTTGTAAAAATGGATATACCATCATAATGGGAACAGTGACTAGCATGGTCGTTGCTGCCCTAAATGTGACTGGTGAGATATCCTTGAATCTGTTGTAAAGTAACTGTTGATCATTAATATCCTGTATACCTTCTAATTGGAATAACATACTTCGCAAATACACCTGGAGTGTATCAAATTTACCGCTTGAATTGTAAAGTACCACATCAAACCATGAATTCCAGTGATTTACAGCAGCATAAATGGCTACAGCAGCGAATACTGGTACGGATGTCGGTACAACGATCTGCAAAAAGATTCGCAGTTCACTTGCACCATCTATTCTTGCTGATTCTGTAAGCGCTTCTGGCAAATTCTGTATATATGATGCCAGTAGTAGCATAAAATAGGTGTTAAATAATGATGGAACCCAATATACTTGAAAAGAGTTGGTCAAACCTAGCTTCATCATCAACAGGTAGCTCGGAATAAGTCCCCCACTGAAATACATTGTTATAAAAAATAATAATCGAAGTAGCCTTCGGCCAGAAAATTGCCTTATTGTAACAATATAGGCTAATAATCCTGTTGCAAATAAACAAGTCACGGTTCCGACAATAACCCGTAATACGGACCAAGTGAGCCCCTTAAACATATTTGCGTTCTGAAATAGAAACACATAAGCCGATAAAGAGAATTTTCTTGGAAGTAAGTAGATACCACCTCTAGCAGCGTCGGTCCCATCGTTTAAGGAAAGTGCAAGCAAATTTAGAAACGGATAAACCATAGCAAAAGCCAATATAATCATAAAGCTAATATTTATGAAATCAAACATTCTGCTACCAAGAGAACGTTTTAGGTAATCATTCATGGAGTAGTCTCCCCTTTTATTATTAGAAGATGGAAGTATCGAGCTTCTTCTTTGCAATGTGATTTACAGCAAATACTAGAACAATTCCAAAGAGTGCCTTCATTAAGCCAACTGCTGCACCGAAGGAGTAGTTGCCTAGTTGAACACCAAATCTGTATACATAAGTATCAATGACCTCATAGTATTCTTGCGTTAATGGTGTTCCTAACAACAACTGCTGCTCAAAGCCTGCACTAAGTATGTTTCCTATGCTGAGAATGAACAACAGAACCATCGTAGTCGTTATACCTGGTAGCGTAATGTGCCGAATTAAACCATAACGTCCAAGCCCATCTACTTTCCCAGCTTCATAGAGTTCTTTATCTATTCCGGCTATGGCCGAAAGATAAATAATCGTATTGAATCCGGCATCCTTCCAAACGTTAGCTAAAACAAGGATACTCCAAAAATATTTACCCTCTCCTAAGAACAGGATTGGCTGATCAATTATACCTATGCGCAAGAGTAAATCATTTAAGGTTCCTTCACTGCCTAAGATCAATGTAGCTATACTGGCTACAACGACCCAAGAAATAAAATAAGGCATATAAGAAATAGATTGGACCGTTTTCTTAAACCATTTTACCCTGAGCTCGCTGAATAGAACGGCAAGGATGATAGGAACGGGAAAGCCAATCGCAATGTTGAGCAAGCTAATTGCAATCGTATTACGCATAATGTCGCGAAATTCAGGGACTTGGAAGAATCGCATAAAATTATCCAATCCGATCCACGGACCACTTAAGAATGAATGTCCCGGAATATAGTTCTGAAAAGCAATGACAAGTCCATACATCGGATAATAAGCAAAGACGAACACCCAGATGATCATTGGGATCGACAGCAACCAAATTTGTCTTTCCCGCCATAAGCGACGTTTAATGTTATTCAAAATTCTTCGACTCCTTCTATTGAACAAAACAAGGGAGGTAATTAACCCCCCTTTTTCTGTATCTTATTTCATTTGCTCCAACTTTTTCTTGTATTCATCCGTACGGAACTTTGTAATTTCAACCAGACCTAATTTATTTGCTTTGTCCTTCAGCTCATTAAAATTAGCAATACTTTCTGCTTCTGTCTTGCTCATTACTGCTTTGGCAAAACCAGATTTAATTGCATCTTCTATTTGCTGGTTTTTAATCGTCAAAGGATTATCGGGTGTAAAGTTGATTCTCCGTGCTGAGATATCGTAAATGGTATCCTTCATGTTATCGTTC
This sequence comes from Gorillibacterium sp., assembly GCA_014380705.1. The sequence goes on from JACMJI010000322.1 coordinate 4,312, forward strand.
ATCATCTTTCTCCACTTGAGATCATCGTTGAAATTCTGGTCGTACCAAGCTGTGCTCTTATTGTCGTCACTCATTGCTCCTTGCGGATGATCAAGCCAGAATACATTGCCGCCGGTAGCTTCATCCGTTTTATCGAATTCAAATTTACCTGTCAGAAACCGTTGCTTCTGGACATCGTTGAATTGCCAGGTGCCGTCACTATTATGCATCCAGAGCGAGGTTTCAGGTACATTAGGAATGCCCCAGCTCATTAAACGTGTACCCATTGGTGTCATTTCAAAATCAAGAAATTTGATGATCTCTTCTGGATTTTTAGCTTTATCTGTAAGAACCGTATAGTTCCAACCTGTCGTGTCTTTCGGCGATAAGTACGCTTTAGCAACACCATTTGCTTTCAAAGGGATTTGCATATAGCGCATATTCTCATCATAATTAGGGATTGATGTACTCCAGATCGCGTCACCCGCGTTTATTGTTTGCCACCAAGGTCCAATATGTCCAGCAATACGTTCATTGGAAAATTTATTCTTCCAATCATCAAATTTATTGAGGAAAGATTCCGGATCCATCAGTCCTTCACGGAAATAGCGGTTGTAGTATTTTACAGCTTCAAGTCCTTCTGATGTATTTAACCAATGTGTCAAGTTGTGATCTGCATCTTCCTTGTGTTGATCAGTTAATCCCCACATGCCCATAACCGTCTTGATTTCGACCTGATCGTTCCAGGAAATGGCATAGACCTTCTCACCTTTAGCGTTTGTCGGATGTTCTTTAACCATCTGTTTCAACACATTGTAGTAATCATCGGGTGTCTCAATCTTTGGTGAATTCATCTTCAGGTACCAATCCCAACGAATATGTGCACTTTGATCGGGGATGGATAGTAATCCCCAACCGCGCGGTAGTCCCCATAGATGGCCATCCTTGTCAAGATAGGAATTGTACTTGCTACCAAGCTCTTTCTTAATGTTAGGACCGAATTGATCAACGAGTGGAGCTAAATCGAGTAACTTGCCTTGCGCTTGCCACTTTGAGATGGTATCGTCATTCATCGCAGCAATAACTGGAGGATATTCCCCAGAAACTAGCATCAAGTTAAGTTTTTCCATAGGAGCAATATCGAACACGGTCTGCTTTAAGTCAACGTTGAAATTGTCTAACATATAGGCGTGAAGCTTTTCACCCTTTTTAGCGGTTTTATCTGGATTCATTTGATCAGCATGGTAGTAATCAATCACCGTTGTCTTCTCTGGTTTGACCCAGCCAAAATCATTAGCTTTGGCGGCATCAGGTGTTACTTCTGTAGCCTGTTCTGTTACTGTTGGTTTCGTTGATTCTGCGGCTTTTTCTTTTGTGCATCCACTAATAACAGATACAATCAGTAAAGCAATCACAGTCAATTTCCAGAATTGTCTCACGTTCATTCCCCCGAATTAATATTTTTTCTTACTTTGCTTTTTCATTATATAAAATAGTAAAATCGATGAACATGTCATTATCATCAGAAATATGTCATTATCATCACACAAAGGAAGCGTTTACAACCCTCCATTATGCTTTTTATAGTCTGTGGGAGACAAGCCGACAAGGCTCTTAAATATTTTGGCAAAATGAGGATAGTCCGTATAGCCCACTCTCTCTCCGACCTCATAAGTTTTATACTCAGACGTATTTAATAAGGTTTTTGCTTTTTCTATTCGGAGCCTAATCAAGAAATTCTTAAAGTTATGTCCTGTTTCGGCTTTGAATAATTCATAGAAATAGGTAGCAGAAAGGCCGGTCAACTGAAGCAACTCTGCTAAGGTAAGTTCTGAATTTGCATAATTAGTATGTATATAGTCTATTGCATCACGAATAGGCTCACGCTGCCCCCAATTGCAATGAAGGCGAATTACATCAGCTATACCTTGTATGGCGAAAGAAAATCTTCGCTTATTTGCCATCTCGTTTTCAATTAGTTGTATATTTATAGATTCTCTTAAATGTAAATAAGTACCACCTTTTGCCTCGATTTTTGTAACGATCCAAGATAAGAGCTCGATATAAACCTGGGTTATTTCCGGCTCATTTAGAGGAAGCTCACACACTTCAATCTCAATCCGCTCCAATCCAAGTTGAATTTGTTGCATATCCAATTGCCAAAGTGCCTCAACTAGTTTATCTACGTAACCCGTACAGCGGTTATAGCATTGACTTTGCAAGCTTATACTGCGTTTTCGTTGGACTAATTTATGTTGCACCGCATCAAGAACTCCTTTGACGAGTATTGGGTTCATGGGCTTTAGAATATAATCCATAACCCCATGACGAATGGCTTCCTGGGCATAATGAAATTCTCCAAAGCCAGATAGGATGACAATTTCTAATGTTTTGTTGATTTGGCGAATGGCTGTAATCAACTCTAAACCATCCATAATTGGCATAAATATATCTGTAATTAATAAGTCACAAGGTTCTTTTAATAATAATTCATAAGCTTCTCGCCCGTCGGAAGCTTCACGAACATTCGTAATATCAATTTCAGAAAGTTCAATAATCCTTCTCAATCCTCGACGTATAACAATTTCGTCATCCACAATAACAATATTCACATAAATCCATCCTTTAATTTATAATCTTGATTGTTTATCGGTAATGAAATTCGAATGGTTGTGCCTTTATTGTTGGATTTAACGATCAACAAACCATAAGGTTCGCCAAAAGTTATACGGATTCTGGAATGCACATTCATTAACCCAATATTGTTTGATTTATTGGCTCCTTCTGAGGAACTGGACTCATTCCCCTGAAAAGCTAGGTTTATCTCTTTAAGTAGTTCCGGCTCCATTCCGCGACCGGTATCATGGATATGGAGTGAATAACCATTTGCTTCAACAATTCCAGTTATTTTAATTGTGCCAGGCCGCAGTTTATGCTTATCATACCCGTGCTTAAAGCTATTTTCTACAATAGGCTGCAGCATTAGACGCAACGCGGTGTATCTATGTAAATCCTCCTCTACCACTTGAATATGATAATGTAAGTGCTCGAAACGCTCTTGCTGAATTTTCAGATAAGAGCGAATATGATTTATTTCATCGGCCAAAGTTACAAGCGCTGTCGGACTACCTATGCTGTATCGAAACATGTCCCCTAAAGAAATAATCATATTGCTAACTTTTAAGTTATTATCGATAATCGCGTAAGCGTTAATAACTTCTAAGGTATTATAGAGAAAATGCGGATTAATTTGTGATTGCATTGCACGTAATACAGCTTCTTTTTGCTTTATCTCAAGGAAGCGTTCTCGATCATTAGAGCGTTGAACAACGTCAATTAATTCTGTTATTTCTGTAACCATATTGTTATAACTTCGGTACAGACTGCCTATTTCATCCTTTCTGTCTTTTGGTGCTAAGGCAGTTAAATCGCCCAACTCGGCACGAAGCATTAAACGTTTTAAGACAATAATGGAATTGGTAAACCGGTAGCTAACACCACCAACGATAAAGAACATGATCAAGAAGAAAATCACCATGTAAATCATGGACATATGACTTAAACGAATGAGAGACTCATTTAGTTGGCCTAACTTAACCTCTGCAACCATAATTAAACCCGTTTTAAGAGAACGATCATAGATAATCAATTTTTTTTCTTGCTTTGAAGAAGTAACATAATATCCATGATTGTTAAGGTTGAAGTGCTGCAAGTAGGATTCTGCAACCTGTTGTGAAATTAGCGTTTGGTTGGGATGAGTAATAATTGTACCTCTTTCATCCACTAACCAAACGAATCCAGAATCTCCTAATCGAATGTCTTTGCAAATAGCCTCAATCCTTTTTAAATATAAGTCAATAATCATCATACCCGTAGTTCTTGTTGTCCGTGTATCGACAAAACGCATGGCCATTGTTAATGCATTCACTTGGTCAAAGCCAATTTTGTTTAAACCAATAATTTTATAAGCCCCCACATCTGGAATAAGCTTGATATACTCCGGATATCTTTTCTCTGCATCTATGAAGCTTATACTAGAGCTGGCAATATTCCCTTCGGACACAAGCGAAATGCCAAGAATGTCCGACCGATTCAGCATAATAGGCGGAATAAGATCCTTTTCAACAGCAAATGAGGTGCTATATCTCGAAAATGCATCATCTCCTGATTCAGTAATGAAATCAAGCGTTTGCTTGCTAGAAAGCATAGGCAGTGTTAATCGCTCAATATCGTAAAAATATGAATCAAGATGAGCATTCGTAGTTTGGACCAACTGAGAGCTGTACTCAATGGCATTTTTTTCTATTGCATCTGTTGATTTTTGAAACCATATAAAACCCAATGAAATCGTGACTAGGAACATGCAGCCAAGGAGAATCAATAGCTTAGTACGCATGGATAATCCATTACTCAATTTATTCTACTCCCTCGAACTATGACTTATTAGATTTAAAAGACTGCCGAAAAATCGACAGTCTAGATGCTACATTAATTTAACATACTCTGAATATAGCAATTCCGCTACCAATTAGTTTAATAATATCATCTACCCCGATTTAGTATTCCTCTTGATCCGCAATCGATACCATCCACTTCGTAGTTCCTGGATATAATGCCGATAGATCGATCTGGAACGTTCTCTCCCCATCAGCTAAATTTTTGAGTAGAAATTGATTCGCTTCATAATTGTAAAAAACCGCAATGCCTGGGTTTGTGAATTCAACTTCCCCGTAGGCCAATCCTTTCATTCTCAACCCTCAGTAGAATACCTATGGGCAGACTCATCGTTTTAATAACATTCTTCATTATTCTCGGCCTCTACTTTCGTCCAGATGGCTACTCCTGCTGGTGGAATATCCAACTTATGTAGACCTTCTTTCCAACATAATGGAATTGTTGTCTGCACAACTTCTCCTAAGCAGTTACGCACTTCGAGGCTATACTTCTTTAAGTTTTGTGCTAGATCCATTACTAAATAATGATCTAAAGTGCCATTAACAACAATAAGTTGAGCGGGTACTTGTAACCCAGGACGAATGACAGTGTCATGATAAGCAGCTAGGAGTCTTTTCTCCGTAGTTGAAGATCTCACGACAGGGTAATTCAACTCAGGGTTGAAGGGCTCTAAATATCCGTCTAGCAGTACATCGCGATGTTCCTTCCATAATGAGAGCCAAAATTTAACCATTCGATGGTGCGCCTCCGGCAAAGTATCCAACGTTACGGAAATTTGAGGGACAGAGAAAAGTACATTCAATAGTTGAAGTGCCGCAGATTGTGCGGATTCGCCTGCATTCCACATTAGCATATCGGAATGAGCGGCTGTATTGCCGCATAACAAGCGAATATCAAGGGTACGTATGCGGTTTGTAAGACAATCGTTCGGGCAGTCCGCTGCGCGGAACATATTGCCGTATTTGCGCATCAGAGGGCCGACATAGGTTTGGCGAAACTCAATCATAATATCTGGCTTAAGGACGCGAAGTCGCAGGTTCACATCTGTGAGCAGACGGTCAACTGCATCTGGCAGGGATACATAATCTCGGCCTCTACCTAGATCATGAATGCCTTTTTCCGTCAGTTGAAAGCTGTCGACGAAGTCCAGTTTTAGACCATCTAAATTCCAATCTATAATAGCCTGTTCATAGATCTGAATCAGATACTCTCGAACCTCAGGGAAACGTGGGTCGACAATCCCAGTGCCGAGATGTTCGTCAATAGACAGCATTTTATCTTCAAATAGATGCCATGCCTTGCTATGCTTGCCAATGAAAGGTACTGAATACCACAGTAAATATTTCATCCCAAGCTGATGCACTCTTTTGACGTGAGCCTTCATATCAGGAATTTTATCCTCGCATACATGCCAATCGCCACAGTAAGCATAGCCACGTGTATTGTCAGATGTTTGCCAGCCATCATCAACAATGACCGTTTCACAACCAAGCAATTTGGCTTCCTTGCACTGTGCCTCTATTCCCTCGGATGTTATTTGCTGATGAAAACTATACCAGGTTGAGTACATCGGCGTTCGCGCAATTTCGGGCACCGATGACGGGCTTAGGTAAGGGAAGTTAGCCCACCACTGTTGCACGTCATGCAAGCTGTCGTAATAAGGAACATCTCTGGTATCGATCAGTAATTCCGCTTCATACTTTAGCAAAGGCTCCATAGGTTCAGCAAATAATTTAACTTCACAGGTGAACATTGCTGATTCTTCGCTTACGCCAGCTCTGAACCAAATGGGATTGAGGGCATCGGACAAAGCATAAGTGAGCCGATTTCGCCCATTGATATTATACAAACAGCCTACGGGTGCCGATGTCGTTGCTCTAGAGTTGTAACCTCCACCCCAATCCACCTGAAGCCCTTTGTTTCGATCCGCCCATGGGTGCCAAAAGCCATGAATATCAAGAATCGGATGCGTCCATTTTAGTGTAAACGAGGGCGGAATTGCTGTTTCTGTCGCTGTAAAGGCAACATGCACGATTGTTTTCCCGTCCTCCAATTGTTTAACCGACAACATCGTCGTAAATTGTGTGCGATCCCCTATAAGCTCGAAGCTCTCTTTGGTTAATAAAAGATTCATTGTCACGGCCCCTTTTTGTAAAATACGCGAAATAGTATTTTAACAAAATCTTACCCGAAAAGCCCAATTTCGAATAGAGGCTCATGTGTGGAGAAGTTTGTGGTTTTGTGTCATGAAAAGTTAACTATCATTTATCATATAGAGGTTCCCTTACGGAATGTGGAAGGTGACATGCCACGGAGCTTGTGATAGATTTTACTGAAATAAACAGGGTCGTCGAAGCCCACAGATTCAGCTACAATTCGCACGGACATATCTGTGTGGGAAAGAATTCGCGAAGCTTGTTCCATACGGTAGTCCAGCAGAAACTGGTGCGGCGTCTTAGAAAAGTAGCTGCTGAACAGTTTGGTAAAGTAGCTCCGATCTAGACCAAGATGGCTTGCAATCATGGACACGGACAACGTTTTTTTGGAATAGTTGGTCTCGATGAACCGGATTGATTTCTTCATATACATATCTTTTTGGTTAATTCCCGAGTTGGGAAGACGCTTTTCTATTGTGGAAGTAAGGGAAATGGAACCGACTATTTCGGCTAACAAGGCATAGAGGAGGCTGATGCTACGGATGTCGGACTGCATCGTCTTCTGAGCAGCTTGCTCAAATAACAATTGAAACCAGTTGGACATCCAGTCGCGGTCCGAATGGTGAAGAATAGGAAGTTTCTGAAAAATTCCTATTTCCTCAACATAGGCCTTGGCAGCATCTCCACCAAATCCAACCCAAGCGTATTCCCATGGTTCCTCAGAATCCGCTTCGTAATATCCGACCACTCCAGGGAACATCACAAAGCTAGTCCCTGCTTCCAAGTGAAAAGTTGTGCCCTCTGTACGGAAAATTCCTTTTCCCTTCAGCACGTAACTTAATAAAAAATGACTGCGCATAGCCGGGCCGCAGGAATGTTTAGGTTTAGTCTGATCTATACCACAGTAGTACACATTGAGGCTTTTTTCAAACATACTGGTAACAAAGTATTCCATCACGATTACCTCCTTATATAGACGAAATAGCCCTAAAGAAAGCGAATATACATCTGATAGCATGACACAAAAAGACCTAGTTTTCCACACAAGAATATCTCTCGGAGCGATGCTCCATTGTGATAGATTTGTTGAAGAGAATAATTATATAAAATATAGAATGATGGAGGGATCAGGCATGTATGGTTTAGAAGCAAATAGCGTTACAGAGTTGGTGTATTCAACCTCGGTTCATGCGGCAAAGAATGTTTTAATGCGTTATTTTGCAGAGAGAAGAATGGGCACACTCTTAGAGGTACAGGCAGATAAGCCGGTAGAAGAAATTAGACATCGCTTAATGCTACTAACATGGGATGAGGGTGAAGCGTGGGGGATCTTGCCCGATGAGAAGGCGGAATTATTAGCGGATGAAGGGTTTCGCATCTATTCAGCGGCCAATGGGATCATTACCATCGCTTCAAAGACTGCAGCAGGCGTACTGTTTGGAATAGGATTTTGGCTAAGAGGGCTTTCTTTTCGTCGGAATGGACATGTGGATATGCCAGAAGGTTATGACATAGCCGAATCCCCAGACCATGAGATGCGTTCGTTCTTCATCGCCACCCACCGCCAAGATAACGGGTATAAGTGGTGGACCTTGGAGCGTCATCGCCACTATGTGGAGGATCTTGCATTGTGGGGTGCCAACTTAGCCATGTATCTCCCGATGCAGTTTGGACAACTGAGTGCGAAAAGCTGGGAACAGGGGACACCTGAGGCGAATGATTGGGAGGCCATGCGGAACTACCCGAACATGGTCCACGAGTTGGGCTTACAAACGGGTGCCTATATCGGCGTGAACGATGTCTTTCCGGAAGACGAAATAGGATTAAAGCATGCAAAAAACGGCAGCAGTCCCTCGATGTTTATATCGGGAGAAGAGGCTCACGTCTGCCCTTCTAATCCCGAAGCAAGGGAGGTTCTCTTGCGACGTCGGCAAGAATTATTCCGCTTAACAAATTTGGACGTCGTCTATATATCACCTACCGATTACGGTGGCTGTGGTTGTGATGATTGCGACCCCTACCCTGTAACCTATTTGGATTTAGCTAGGGA
>JACMJI010000323.1 GCA_014380705.1 Gorillibacterium sp.
AATTGCTGAGGAATGAAATAATCCGGATTCTCAGCTTGCAGCTCTTCCCCACGGCGAATCGCACCCTTCATCCCTTCGGCTCCTGGCGTTAGCACCAGTTGTGCACCATAAGCACGGAGAAGATTGCGTCGCTCAATACTCATTGTTTCGGGCATAACCAGAATTGCCTTATAGCCTTTGGCCGCAGCTACCATCGCCAGACCTATTCCCGTATTCCCACTCGTAGGCTCTACAATCGTTGCTCCTGGTTTCAACTCACCCGTCTTCTCAGCCTCTTCGACCATACTAATCGCAATTCGGTCTTTAACGCTTGAACCTGGGTTTTGATACTCTAGCTTCAGATAGATCTCTGCACTGCCTTCAGGGACAACCCGATTCAGTCTAACGAGCGGAGTATTTCCGATTAATTGAGTTACGTTATCCACTATTTTAGCCATTTTGTAAAACCTCCTCATAAGTATATCCGAGTAATCCGGTTGGTTTTAATATAATTACATCTTACCAATCGTAAACTTACTTGTCAACTTTAATTTGGGGGTGCTATTCCCTCTTTTAATGAAGGAACATTGATCATAGCTTTCCACTTCTGACGAAGGGAAAAGATATAGTCTTTTATTGGTGGTGCTTTTTGCAAGGCCAGCTGTTTACGAACATTATTCTGGAGCTCTTCTGGGTCCTGCGGTTCCTCTTGAACTTGGTCTACTAATTTGATCACGACGTAGCCCTCGCTGGTTTCAATCGGCTTGCTGATGTCGCCAGGCTTCATTACTTTTGCTTTTTCCAGCATATTAATGGGTAAAAAAGGATCATGTTCCTCGATCCACCCGAGATCGCCGCCCTCACTAGCTGTATTTGTATCCAGTGAGCGTTCCTTAGCAAGTGTAGTGAAATCTGCTCCTTCAAATGCGAGCTCGTACGTACGGTTAGCTTGTTCCAATGATTCATTTAGAATCATTTGGATATGAAACTCCCGCTTCTGGGTGAATTCATCCGGATTATCATCGATATACGCGCTTACCTCATTATCACCAACAACGATATCAGAGGTTGCTGCCTTCTCTACAAGTAGTTTGAAATAAACATCCTCACGAAGTTCTTTTCGAGTCATGCCTACTTGTTCCTGCATGGATTGATAAAACTGCTCTTCACTTTCGTACCCAGCCTGCATCCGCAGCAGCTCCTCGGCAATCTCCGCATCCTCTACTTGAAGCTTCCTCTCATCTGCTTCCAATTGAATGGACAGATGATCCAGCATACGACCCAGCATTTCTGTGCCGTATTTTTGATAGACCTGTTCCTCGAGCATCTTTAGGGATATTTTCTTATTCCCTACTGTGGCCACAACGATGTTTGAACTACCACCATTGTCCTCAGGTCTTACCTCGGGAACTGCGGTCTGTACCATTGTCATTCGAACCAATACCATACAGATAGCACTAAGTAGAACAATAATTCCCCATAACAGTTTAACTTTTCTCATCCCTATCCCCTCGGATTCGCCTATGACCTGATTTTTGCCATAACGTCCTCGATCTCTGTATCTGCGAATTGGTAAGCTTCATTGCAAAATTGGCAAACGATCTCTGCCTGACCATCTTCTTCACGAATGGCAGCAAGTTCATCCCGTCCAAGGCTGATAAGCGTCTGCTCGACTCTCTCCCTTGAACATTTACATTGGAATACAATATCCATTCGCTCCAAAATTTGGACGTCGCCTAGTATTGACGTTAAAATTTCCTCTAAAGTTGCACCTTTCTCCAGAAGAGACGAAACAGGCGGAAGTTTAGATAGCTTAATTTCGATCTCACTAATATCCTCATCGGTCAAACCGGGCAGAGGTTGAACAATAAAGCCTCCTGCAGCTTTAACTGTAAGGTCAACATCTACTAATACACCAAGAGCTACTGCAGAGGGAGTCTGTTCAGACTTGGCAAAATAATAAGTGAAATCATCGGCAATTTCTCCAGAAATAATTGGGGTGCTTCCGCGATAGGGATCTTTGAGCCCTAAATCCTTCGTGATATATATGAACCCCTCAAAACCGACAGCACCACCAACATCAAGCTTTCCTGCTTCATTTAGCGGAAGATCCACTGCGGGATTATCCACATACCCTCTAACCTCGCCTTTGGCATTGGCGTCAACGACGATTTGCCCAATCGGACCATCACCCCTGATCTGAATGGTTAGTTTTTCCTCACCCTTGAGCATAGCTCCCATCATCGCTCCAGCCGTGAGTGTTCTACCGAGTGCAGCAGTGGCGGTGGGTGTGGTCTGATGCCTTTTGCGTAATTCTTCTGTTAGCTCTGTAGTGCTTACCGCAAAAGCACGGACATTACCGCCGAGGGCCGTTGCTCTTACTAATTGGTCTTTCACACTGTTCACCTCTTTTACATATTTCGTTCATAGATTAACCGCAGCCCTTCAAGGGTCAGCAGAGGATTAACGATTTCGATGGTTCGCGTTTCAGAAGCGATCATCTGTGCCAGACCTCCTGTGGCTATTACTTTAGGATCTGTACCAAATTCCTCACGAATCCGGTCAACAATGCCGTCAACCTGCCCAGCAAAGCCAAAAATAATTCCAGCCTGCATCGATGCAACCGGGTTTCGACCTACCGTGCTTTTTGGCTTGACGAGCTCAATTCGGGGCAGCTTTGCTGCTTTTTGGTAAAGGGCTTCTGTAGAGATGCCGATTCCTGGCGCGATAGCCCCACCCAGATAACGACCTTGTTCATCCACGTAATCAAAGGTGGTCGCTGTCCCAAAATCTACAATGACAAGCGGAGCTCCATAAAGCTCAATACCCGCGACAGCATTGACGATACGATCTGCCCCGACCTCACGCGGATTCTCGTAAAGAATATTAAGGCCCGTCTTCAAACCCGGGCCGACAATTAATGGGGTCATCTTCATATATTTGGCGCAAAGATCCTCAAGTACAGCGATCAACGGGGGGACAACGGAAGAAATGATCATTCCCTCAACATCCTCAAAACGAAGATGAACATGACAAAATAAATTTGCAATGATCATGCCGTACTCATCTGCTGTGGCTGATCGATCTGTACTAAGCCGCCAATCGTGAAGTAGATCTTTACCCTTGTAAACGCCAAGCACAATATTAGTGTTGCCTACATCCACTACGAGAATCACGAAAGCTGCTCCTTCCGCTCGTTAAGATCCAAGCTGATATCTAGCGCATGAACGGAATAGGTCAATCGACCAACTGAAATGACATCAACGCCACTTTCAGCCACCGAGCGAATGTTCTCTAAAGTTATAGAACCTGAAGCCTCTACAATGATTCTTGGCGATGCTTCTCTCACTCTTCGAACAGCAACAGCCATGCTCTCCGGCTTCATGTTGTCCAGCATAATAATATCTGCCCCAGCTTCCAGGGCCTCATCCAACTGTTCGAAGCTTTCTACCTCAACTTCTATTTTCATGGTATGAGGAATCTGCTCGCGTGCCACCCTAACTGTCCGGGTGATACCACCTGCACCCTTGATGTGGTTATCTTTAATCATGACTGCATCATATAAACCGAAGCGATGATTATAGCCGCCCCCAACACGTACAGCATACTTCTCCAGCATACGATGGCCAGGTGTTGTCTTGCGGGTATCGACTAACCGAACAGGCAAGCCCCCAATCTCATCCGTAAACATCCGCGTACGAGTAGCAATCCCCGACATCCGCTGTAATAAATTAAGCGCAAGTCGCTCTCCTTGAAGAATGCTTCGTGTGGACCCGGTTACAACAGCTATTACATCCCCAGGGTGGACCCGGGCCCCCTCCGAAGAACGAGGCTCAAAGATGAGCGTGGGGTCAACCTCACGAAATACAGCTGCTGCTACTGAAAGACCTGCCAAAGTACCCGCTTCTTTCATGTGAATAATCGCTGTGGAATTGGCATCCCCGGGAATCGTCACCATGGAGGTCACGTCTCCAGAGCCAATATCTTCGTCCAGCCACTCACGTATGCTTTCCGTCAGCTTCTTCTCATTGATTGACATCATATCCGTTCCATTAGCACGTGCAACCATCAATAGCATGCCACCTCTGCAAAGTTAATCTTCCTTCCTGTTAAACCCCTACCTGGGGATAACGGCTTCCTTGACAGGGTCTATGAATAAACCCTTTTCCCGATTATATACCGTGTGCTGTCGCCAATTGATATTATCCGTATCAGGAAAATCATCTCGGTAATGACCCCCACGGCTCTCCTCACGCAAAAGCGCACCCTGGGCAGTAAGCAGTGAAGCGGTCAACATATTAGCATATTCAAATTCTTCCCGCTTAGACAAACGGGCATCAAAGACCGTCAATTGCCGCTGCAGCTCATCAAGTCCCTTGCGAAGTCCCAACCCATCCCGTTTTAGACCGATGTAACGAAGCATCACCTTTTGCAATTTAAGTCTTCTCTCGATGATTGGTGTGATGGGCGGGTCTTTCCTCAGTAAGCGATCCTCCACTACTGGAGAACGATGCGTAGCCTTGGGAAAGTCACGATGGGGAAGAGCGACAATCTGCTTAATGATTCGGTGCCCAAACACGATGGCCTCCGAAAGGGAGTTGCTGGCAAGACGATTGGCACCATGTAACCCTGTGGAGGAAACCTCCCCACAAGCATAAAGCCGCTGAATTGACGTTTCACCTAACAGATTTGTTTTTACCCCACCCATTAAATAATGAGCTGCTGGAGCCACGGGAATCCAATCGGATGTGAGATCAAGCCCATAATGCAAGCAGGTTTGGTAAATCATCGGGAAACGGAAGCGTACTTTATCTGCTGATTCATGGGTGATATCAATGTAGACAAAGATAGACTTCGTCTGCTCCATTTCGCTAACAATTGCCCTAGCTACAACATCACGAGGGGCTAGCTCCAAAAGGGGATGGTACTTCTCCATAAACCGTTCGCCAGAAGCATTGCGTAGAATCGCTCCCTCCCCTCGTACAGCCTCGGATATGAGAAACCGTGGCGCTCCGGGGTAACTAAGCGCAGTGGGATGAAACTGAACGAATTCCATATCTCGGATATCTGCCCCAGCACGATAGGCAATCGCGATGCCGTCTGCCGTTGCAATCTCAGGATTCGTTGTATAGCGATATAATTGCCCCGCTCCACCTGTACATAGTATTGTTGCCTGCCCCAAAACACTCATTAAGGTTCCATCTGGCTTTTGCAGGATCGCACCTATGCATTCATCATTCTCCGTAATCAGATCGACGACGAACTGGTCATGCCAAACCTCCAGGTTAGGCACCAGCATCGCTTTAGCCACTAAAGCTCGAATGATCTCCGCACCTGTTGAATCTCCGTGTGCATGTAAAATTCTTCGCTGGCTATGTGCGCCTTCCCGAGTTAAGGCAAGCTCACCATTCTCAAGGTCAAACTCAGTTCCCATTCGAATAAGCTCCTGCACGCGCTCTGGTCCCTCATGCACCAGTACATCGACTGCATCAATTTCGCATAATCCAGCACCGGCCATTATTGTATCTTGAAGATGAAACTCCGGGGAATCCTCATCCGAGATGACTGCTGCAATTCCCCCTTGCGCATAGCGCGTGTTACTCTCAATCATAGCTTTCTTAGTAATCATAAGCACACGATGGGTTTTAGCCGCCTTAATTGCTGTATATAGACCCGCAACTCCCGAACCGATAACAATTACTCCATATTCAGCCCGGGGAAGTTCTTCCCAAGAAATATCTGTTAAATAACGAGGAATCAAAGCATTCACCTGTCTCTATATGAATTGAATTAGGCATGGATGATGTATATCGCTTATTTAATCAGGAGCATGCGCTCTAGAGATTGTTTGGCTTTCTCAGCCACATCAAACGGCACGTAAATTTGTGGAGAGAGGGTTTCTAAGCAAGCCGCTACCTTCTTAAGGTTGTTGACTTTCATGTTGGGACACACCAAATACTTGGAGGCAAAATGAAATACCTTATCCGGACTGTCCAGTCGCAGCTGGTAACCAACCCCATCTTCAGTCCCGACAATAAATTCACGAGCTTTGGACTCACGGCAATACTTTAGAATAGCCGTCGTGCTTCCAACGAAATCCCCGAGTTTTACAACTTCGGGGCGGCATTCAGGATGAACAACAAACTCTGCAGTTGGGTATTGTTTTCTCATCTCAAACACATCTTTAACCGTAAGCATATCATGCGTATTGCAGTAGCCTTCCCAAAGGATCATCTTTTTGCTGGTTAGCTGAGAGACATAGTGACCCAGGTTTTTATCGGGGACCCAAATAATTTCGTCAGCATCTACTGAATTTACCACCTGTACAGCGTTAGCCGATGTACAGCAAACATCCGTTTCCGCCTTGACCTCAGCGGAGGTATTGATATACGCGACAACAGCCGCATGGGGATGCTCCTGCTTTAGAGCCCGTAAGCCCTCAACACTTACCATGTCCGCCATAGGACAACCGGCCCGTTCGTCGGGGATTACCACTATCTTTCCGGGAGCTAGGATCTTTGCGCTTTCACCCATAAAATGTACACCACAGAAAACAATAACATCCGCATCCGTTGATGCAGCCTTCTGGGCAAGAAGGAAAGAATCTCCACGGAAATCAGCTATTTCCTGAATTTCATCCCTTTGATAGTAATGAGCAAGTATAATTGCATTTTTTTCCTTTTTCAACTGCAGAATGCGCTCTTTGAGCTCCCTGTTCTGCTGCTGTTTTTTCTCCTGAGCGAGAGCTTCCATAGGTTTCATCTCCTGCTTTAAAGTGATGATGCTCATTTCAAAATCACATGTTGGATTCGCTTATCCTTAAATAATAACACAAAACATTCGTTATCACGAAGTTAACCGAGCATCCACTCGCGGGTTGACCTTATATACTATTGTACATTCTGACACTAAGAAAAAAACGGGCTTCCCATAGAGCGGGAGCCCGGTTTGATCTGAGTGAATCACTTGAGCATACGTTGCTTGGCTGTAACCTTTACTCGCTTATAGGGGAACCTGAACCATCTGAACCCAGTTTACCAAGTTTATTCGAATCGCTATCTTGGTTTTGGCTTTGGATGTTAACCTTCAGTTCATCTCCACTGCCTGATGGCGGGATCGTATCCTCAGAATCCACCAGCGTTTCACCTTCAATAAGACCCGTCTCGATCAGTTGAACGATCTGATCCTTATCCAGTGTTTCTCTGCGTAGAAGCGTGGTTGCAACCAATCGTACTTTATCTTCATACTTTTGCAGTAATTCTCTAGCGCGGTCATAGCAACCACGAGTCATGCGCTGCATTTCTTGGTCAATCTCATAGGCGATGGCATCACTATAGTTCTGCTCATGTCCTAAGTCCCGACCGAGGAATACCTGACCCCCTTGGGAATGACCAAACTGCATCGGTCCAAGCTTATCGCTCATCCCGTAATCAACGATCATACGGCGAATAATTTCTGTAGCCTTACGGAAGTCGTCGTAAGCACCTGTACCGATTTCACCGATAAACAGTTCCTCTGATACACGACCTGCAAGTAAACCCGTAACTTGGTCAAGTAATTCTGTTTTTGTAACGACAAGTGGATCGTCACTATCTTTAGGCAGCATCATGACGTACCCGCCCGCCCGTCCACGAGGAACAATCGTAACTTTGTGCACCATGTGAGCATTGCGCTCGTAGTAACCGATAATAGCGTGACCTGCCTCATGGAAAGCAACCGTCTTTTTGTCGCGTTCACTAACTACGCGGCTCTTCTTCTGAGTGCCGACAATGATTCTGTCGTATGCCTCTTCTACCTCCGCCATGGAGATATCCTTGCGGTTTCTCCTTGCAGCAATAAGAGCAGATTCGTTAAGCAGATTCTCCAGATCAGCACCCGTAAAGCCTGTTGTATAACGAGCTAGAGTATCTAATCTGACATCTTTAGCAAGTGGTTTATTTCTTGAATGAACCTTTAGAACTTCCTCACGGCCTCTAATGTCAGGTCGGTCAACCGTAATTTGACGGTCGAAACGTCCCGGACGAAGAAGCGCCGGATCCAGAATGTCTGGACGGTTCGTTGCTGCGACAATAATGATCCCTTCATTGGCACCAAAGCCATCCATCTCAACAAGTAATTGGTTGAGCGTCTGTTCCCGTTCGTCATGTCCGCCACCAAGCCCAGCACCACGTTGACGACCAACTGCATCAATCTCATCGATAAAAATGATACAGGGTGCGTTCTTCTTAGCATTCTCAAAAAGGTCGCGAACCCGCGATGCACCGACACCGACAAACATCTCAACAAAGTCCGAGCCGCTGATGCTAAAGAAAGGAACGCCTGCTTCTCCAGCTACTGCTCTTGCTAGCAATGTCTTACCGGTACCTGGAGGGCCAACGAGCAGCACCCCTTTAGGAATGCGAGCACCAACCAAGGCAAATTTACGTTGGTCCTTCAAAAACTCAACAACCTCTATCAGTTCTTGTTTCTCTTCATCCGCACCAGCCACATCTTCGAATGTGACCCTTTTCTTCTCTTCATTGTAAAGACGTGCACGGCTCTTGCCGAAGTTCATTACTTTGCCGCCGCCACCCTGCGCCTGGTTCATCAGGAAGAAGAACAAAACGAATATGATGATTAAAGGGAATACCGAGGTAAGGAACGATAGCCAGAAACTAGCTTGTTTTTGTTTCTCATAATTAAGTTCAAGTTTATTCTTGCTTGCTTCAACACTCGTTGTGAGCAGCGTATCGACATCATCCGATTTAGGTGCGATTGTCCGGAAGATCTTGCCATCTGCGTATTCCCCAGATATCTCATACATGAGACCGTCAGGTTGAACCTTAATTTTAGTGATCTTGGTTGCATCCGGTTGAGTGGCTATATTAATCAATTCATATCGGATATCCGTAAAATTTTTCTTCGTCTCGACTTGATTCTGGGTGCCGATGAAACGCACAATTCCAATAATAACCAAAATAATAAGTAAATAAAAACCTGTACTACGGAGGATTCGATTCATCCCCAACCTCCTCTCATGCTTGTTTTATTTTACCACAGCGTGAATTAGCTTCTCAACTGAACTGAAGGGTTCAAGCCTATGGGAATGAGCAACAACGTCATTCTGAGTAGATCTCTTCCTTTAAAATTCCAACATAGGGCAGATTGCGGTATTTCTCAGCGAAATCCAAACCATAACCAACAACAAATTCATCAGGAATTTCAAAGCCTCTATAATCAGGCTGTAACGGAACCGTACGACGAGCAGGTTTGTCAAACAAGGCAACGACCTTAACGGAGTTCGCTGCTCTGCCTTCCAGCAGTTCAATCACATAGCTAAGCGTCATGCCGCTGTCAATAATGTCTTCCACAATCAGAACATCACGACCTTCAACCGAGACATCCAGATCTTTAATGATTTTGACTACACCCGATGAACGGGTAGAGGCTCCATAGCTGGAAACAGCCATAAAGTCCAATTCGAGAGGAATATCTACATTCTTAACTAGGTCGGCCATAAAGATGAAAGCGCCTTTTAGAACACATATAACAAAAAGCTCCTTACCCTGATAATCCCGGCTAATCTGTTGTCCTAGCTCTTTGATCTTCTGTTGAATCTCTTCTTCGCTGTACATAACCTCTTTAATGTCGCTGTGCAAAACGATTACCCTCCTACATTTAACCTTTAGTTGATGATGCTGTCATGAAATTCAAAATGAGCCATTACCGACCCGAGAAGGTCATGCAGAACAAGCGAGTCGTCTTCTCTGTCATGACGGAATGGGCGGAACGGCGCAAACCAGGAAGCCATAAAATGGTGTTTTCGCTATCGGCAATGATCGGCCAAATCTTGCGAAGACCTGATGGAATCTTCGCGTCAATAAAGATATCCTTTACTTTTTTGCCGCCATTTAAACCGAATAAGCTTATCCGATCCCCCTCCCGTCTAGAGCGCACCAGAAGCGGAAAGTGTAAAGACTCTAAATCGAAAAAAACGGTGTTACGGGAAATTTCCCCGCCACTCTGGAGTGCCTCCAAGCAGTCTGAGGTTGACCAACTGATCTTCATCCCTGAAGCTTCAAGCAGCAGAGAGCCCTCAGCATCCTGTAGGCTTATATAATGAAAGAAATCCTGCGGCATCTTGACCGGTGCATGCAGCTTTATCCGGTCGTATTCCCGAAGGAATTCGACACCTTCACCCACATCAAATTGAATATTCGGCGGGCTAACCTTAAGAATCATGGATCGAATGGTTTCCGTCTGGACATATCCAGTTTCATCCGTTCCCCTTATTCCAGCGGAAAGATAATCTAATATTAGTTTAATCAAACGCCTTTGTAAAGCGAGATGAGCACCCGCAAAGGCTGCCCTAGAGAACGCGAAGCCCCCGTCAATGTTTGTAACAATACACGAAAACAGAGAATCCGTCTCCTCTTTCAGGTAAGCGTTTTCCGCTTGCATGAGCTCAGACAGTCTATTCAGCGACTCATCTAAGCGAGGATTGAATTCTCTAAGCGCAGGAAGCACATCAAGCCTGACACGATTGCGCGTATAAATTCGTTTCTTATTGCTGCTGTCACAATGGAAGGTCAAGTTATTCTCAAGGCAATGGTTGATGAGCACTTCCTTGTCTATACGAATGAATGGACGGATAAGTTCCATATGACCAAATTGTCTTTTTGCCGGGATGCCTGATAGACCAGCGGGACCCGTTCCCCTTACTATTCGCATAAGTACCGTCTCTGCTTGATCCCCTGCATGATGAGCCAATGCAATTTTCGCAGCACCCGTTTTTTCCGCGGTTGCGACGAGGAATTCATAGCGCTTCTTCCTTGCTGCGTCTTGGGAATTCATCCCTGTTTCTTTAATATAAGCGGGAAGATCGAACACGGCCGTTTCACAAGGAATACCTAGCTTTAATGCGAGTTCAGCCACAGCCGCAGCCTCACGAGCCGATTCCACTTTGCGAAATCCGTGATTCACATGGGCAACCGTAAGTTTAAACCTCCAGTCCATAGACAGCAAGTGTATGATACTTAGTAGTGCGATAGAATCAGGCACACCAGAAACCGCGAACACGATGCGGTCTTCCTTCGTGAACAGCTGCTCTTCCCTCACCATATTTTCTACCGTGCGCAGCAAATTCATAAGTTTCCCCCTTCAAAGATAAACGCTATCGACGTCCTTTGACACCGTTCGTTTACCGGTGAAATATCAGAACTGGATAAGGAAACCATTGTTTTCTGATATTTCTATAAAAAATTGTTAATATATAAATAAACAACCGAGCTAAATAATACCACCGAAACAGCAATACCTGTCATAAACCAACCCCCAAGACTTGTTTTGCTTTTAGTCGAGGTAGCTCTTGAACGGTAAACGACATTCTTCCATTCATCATACGCTTCTTTTGAAGATTCATATTGTCCCGTTAAAGCCTTTCGCAGACAACTCGCATAGGGTCGGCAGGGTAAAGAGTCATCCAGAGCCTTAAGAAGAAGCTCCTTCCCGCGGTTTTGGGGCAGCACGCCTTGTATAAAGCATTCATTGCCCGCCCCAAGCAGCCGCAAACAGAGAACCGCAAACGCAAACAAATCGTAGCTATCATCCGCCGTCCGACTGCCAGCGTTCCAATAACCGCGATCATATATTTCCGTAAACTGCTTGATGGAGCGCCCCTTTTGAGTGAGTCCACCAAAATCGATAAGGTTAACATTCCCGTATCCAGATACTATTACGTTCTCGGACTTCAGGTCACAGAAAACGAGACCGCTTCTATGCAGTCCACATAACTGGTCAAGCAATTTAAGCCCAACAACACTAAGCCACTCTGTCCCCTCTGCTGCGAGGTAGTCTCCCAATTGCTGACCCTCAACATATTTCATTACATAAAAAGGGAATGTCTTATTGCCGAGCATGCAATCGTCCGTCTCAAGTAGAAATCCGTGGAACGGACCCGTTAAACCAGACAATAAGCTGATGGCATTCACTTCCGATTGCAAGTCTATGGTATCAAAGCCCATTTTGAGCGCATATCGCTGATTATTTCGCTGCACGAGAAAAACTGCCCCGTTGGCCCCTTCGCCTAGTTTTCTCTCCACCTTATAGCTGTTGCGATTCCACTTACCCTTAAGCTCACTGCCATATGTAAGCGCTGGTTTAAACAACGTTGTCACTCGATATCCCGTCCCTGCTATCCCGCATTCGAGCGGAGTGTTCTGATGCTTGTCCCGTGTTGGCTATGGACGCTGTAGAAGCCTCCTCGGTAAAATAACGGACCGTTTGGAGCAGAGCGGGTCCTGTTGGTGTCGTTCCCTTCATGTTAATGTTATAGAATAACTCGCTGACTTTTGCAAGGCGGTTTGACCATTTGAGATCGATTCGTACTTCTTCACCCAATGTGCCTGGAAAATGCAGAACAGCCATACGGCTGCTGCCGACTCGCGACTGTAGGCTTTTCATCAAATCTTGGATCGCTTCCTTCACTGCACCGAGCTTGGGCTTCATGCTGGCACTTGCATCTACAAGCAGCGCAATCTGCAGGTCTGCCATCTCCTCCATCTCATCAATAACCCGAACAACTTGTGCCCGTTTATCTGGCCTAAGCTCTGCAATATCTTTAAATTCCTGACCCATAATGGAACGCAACTCTGCTCCCACAGCCTGCCGAACCGTATGTGCTACTGTTTTGCGTGTCATCATCTGTACGGTTTCCGAAAGTGAGGATGAACCAACCGCTCGACTTAGGCCCCCGCCCGCTTGGGCAATTTCGTTAATCTCCTGCATACCAAATTGACCAATTTCTCCGCGGTCGACCACACCAATTACATTAACTGTAATTCCTTCCTCAAGAGCATGGGCTGCCGCAACAACCGGACTAACTCCTACATTAGAGCAGCCATCCGTAATTAAAATGATTTGCTTCATGTTATCCCCTCCTGTGAGCTACCTATTAACAACCATTGTTTCCCTCCTAAAAGAGTTCTAAACCATTTAATGGATAATGGTATAGAAGGAAACGTATGATAGGAATAGATGGCTTCGTCAGGGGGCTTATGTCAAAGCAAGGCTCCTCGTCATAGGTGGCGACAGGCTTCGATGCTCCGCTCTTATTTATGATTAAATCAGCTAACGATCTTTGGCCGTTCGACCCGGTGCAGGCCTGGCCAACGAAAGGTGGACCATTCTGGTTGATAGCGAGTAATACAAGAAACGATGACCGTCATATCATCCTCTATCTGGCCCTGCTGATAACGAACCACACGTTCCAATAGGCAGTCGGCAAACTCCTGCGGGTTTTCCGTGCTGATTTCAAGAATCATTCTTTTTAGCCAAAGCTCTTTATTGACTGCATAACCTGGCGCATCAAAAATCCCATCCGTCATCATGATGAGGATATCGCCTGGTTGAAGCTGAAGCGTAACAAGATCCACATCAATCTCACTTAAGATTCCTACAGGAAGGTTGCTAGCCGAGATCGGAATAACCTCACTGCCGCGTTTGATGAAGCTTGGTGTTGAGCCAATTTTCATGAATGTTGTA